>CAZWNM010000001.1:0-23693 GCA_964635765.1 uncultured Planctomycetaceae bacterium
GATGGGAACGTGGAGCCGCGACGGAACGATGCAGGGCGGCGACAGCGCCGTCAATTGCAGCAATTATCGCGGCATGTTCAGCTTTCACCCCACCGGGGCGTGCGCGGCCTTCGGCGACGGCTCCGTCCATTTGCTCGGCCGTGAAATATCGCCCGCCGTTTTCTTCGCCTTGGTCACGGCGCATGCCGGCGAGGTTGTCGGAAGTTCCAACATCTATTAAGCTAACCCAACCCTTTTTCACCCTTGGAGATAACAATGTCTTTGTTCCATTTTCGTCGATGCGTGCTTGCGGCAACGTTTGTTCTGACGGCCGCTGTTGTCGCGACGGCCGTCAATCCCGTTCTGGCCGATCCGGCCGCAATCGATTCGGCAAAAAAGGACAAACAGAAAGACAAGGGGAGGAAGGAGGAGCGTCCCTCCGAAAAGCCGGTGCTGTCGGAGAAGACCGTGGTTCGCGCCGACGTCGCCTACGGCAAGGATGAGAAGCAGCGGCTGGATGTGTACGCGCCGCGCGACGCCAAGGACGCGCCGATTGTCGTTTTTTTCCATCGCGGCGAGTGGAGCAAGGGCGACAAGAGCGAGGCGGCCTACAAGCCGAAGTTTCTCAACGAGCACGGCATTGTTTTCGTCAGCGCCAACTATCGGCTGTCGCCGGCGGTGAAGCATCCGGCGCACATCAACGACGTGGCCTCGGCCGTCCGCTGGGTATACGGCCATGCCGCGGAGTTCGGCGGTTCCCGCGACAAAATCGTGTTGATGGGCCATTCGGCCGGCTGCCATTTGGTGACCCTTTTGGCCCTTGACCCTCGCTATTTGGCGGAGGTCAAACTGCGTCCCGGCGATCTTCGCGGCGTCGTGGCCTGGAGCGGCGGGGCCTATGATCTCGTGGCCAAGGTCAAAGCCGGCGGCACGTACGGTCCTTACATCAAGCAGGCGTTCGGCGATTCCGAGGCCGCGTGGCGCGACGCCTCGCCGGTGGCGCACGTCGGCGACGCCAAGCCGCTGCCACCCTTTCTATTCGTTTCCGTCGAACGCGGCAACGACTCGAATCGGGCCGCCGAAAAGCTGGCAGGATTGATCCGAGACGCGAAGGGCCAGGCGGACTCGAAAATCATCGAAGGCCGGACCCATCTTACCGCCAACGCGCTGGTCGGCGCCCCGAACGACACGACTGGCGCTATCTTGCTCGATTTTGTCCGCAGGGTGACTCGCTGACGCCGGGATGGTCGTGCAACTGCTGCGCCAACGAAGGAAATTTATCGAACTTCGATCGTCGCCGTGGCCGTCGGAAGTTGGTCGAACACGGCCTCCAACTGGATTTCGCCGGGCGGCGGCGTGACGCAAGTTGGCGAGACCTTGCCTTTATGCCGTTTCCGTCGCCCGACTAAAATGGAACGGGGCGGTCAACAGCAAGGCGGTGTAGTAGACGATGCCGCCGGCCCAAAGGATGTCGCTCGGAAAATGGCCGCCGGCCACAATCCGCGCCGAGCCGATTGCGCAGCCGGCCGTTAGACCGAATAGCAAAAACACGAGCGCCAGCCGCCGATGACGCCGATAGCAAACGAAGGCGGGCGACATCCAATAAAAACCCATCGCCGCATGGCCGCTGGGGAACGACGAATCGGCCTCACCCGCGCCGCGATGGAAAACCGGCACGAACTCGCGCGGAGGATCGTTCGGATCGCCGCTCTGCTTAAAATCCTTCACGGCGTGCGGGCGTGGCCGGCTCCAATACGGCTTGAAAACGCAGTTGACCAAAATGAGTGGCCCGACGATTAATACTAATGCGAAAAACAAGCCGGGGTCGCGCCACGGCTCGAGTTTTCGCCAGACGAAACTTGCAATCCAAACGGCCAGTCCGGCGCAGCCGAACACGAGCGCCGGATAGACGCCCCAGTCGTAAAGCAATTTCCACGGCTGCATTTCGCCCAACGGAAACCGGGCGGCTATGCTCACGGCCGTCCGATCATCGGAGAAGAACAGCCGCAATACGGCCATATCGAGATCGCTGCACCAAAACACGACGGTGGCCGCCGCCAGTAGCGCGGCCGGTGCCCAAACGAGGGGCGATCGCAGCTTGGACGCCAGTTTTACGGCGATAGACTTCACGGTTGGCATAAGGCCTATGTTCTAACGGCTTCTCGGGTTCAATGCCAGAGGAAAAGGAGAGACTGGAGATTGGAAAGAGATGGGTGACTGGGGCACTCAAACGAGGTTTTGATGGTCTCAGGATTTTGCGTGGCGCCAAGTATTCGGCGGGTGTTTTGCTGCGATGCGAGGACCAGGGAGCACAATTCCTGGGAAAAAACGGCGAATTTTTCGCTTCACCCATCCTCTGGCGGGCGGTTTTGCAAAAAAGCCATGATTTTTGGCGGATTTCTCTCCGTTCCCTGTTGCATCATTCCCTAAAGCTGGTATGCTACCTATGACCAGTGGCGGCCGTCGGGGCTGCCCTCGGGGAGCGAGGGCCTCAAACCCACGAAACCCGTTTGTATCATTAGGCGTTTTGCCGCTCCCCGCGGCAATGCCATAGAAGGAGTTCCCAAGGGATGTCGAAGAAACTGTTTGTTGGTGGGTTGAGCTGGGGCACGACGGACGATGGTCTGCACGGTGCGTTCTCTCAATTCGGAGAAATCGTCGAAGCCAAGGTCATTACCGACCGCGAAACCGGCCGCTCCCGCGGCTTCGGATTCGTCACGTTCGCGAACGACGAAGGCGCCACGAAGGCGATCGCAGAGATGGACGGTACCGAATTAGACGGCCGTACCATCAAGGTCAATGAAGCCGAAGACAAGCCGGCCCGCACTGGTGGCGGCGGCGGCGGTCGTGGCGGTTACGGCGGCGGCGGCGGCGGAGGAGGCCGTGGCGGTCGCAGCGGCGGCGGCAGTGGCGGCGGCGGCCGTGGCGGTCGCGGCGGTCGCGACGAGTGGTAACGGCCTGTTGACGGCGGGCCAACTCCTTTCTGGCGTCGGCCTTCCCATTCAGTCTCGCGCTAATTCATCTGGCAGGAGGCGGCTTCGGCGGCCGATGTGGCGATTCGTCGCGGCATCGGTCCTCAAAGTCTGCCTCCTGCCTTTTTTTGCGCCCGTGCGGCGGGTCATGCTGAGCGGCAGCGACGAGTCATTTCACACGCCGCGAAGAATCTCGTCGGTGTGGCAATTTCTCTTGGCGATTTTGTCATTCTGAGCGCAGCAAAGAATGACCGTTTCCAGAATTTTTGCCACACCCGCCGGTGTCGAAAACTTGACTGGCGATTCGCGGTTTGTTATGTTACGTTAACGAAACTGGTTAACGTTGCGTTTCTGCTAATAACTTCTCAGCAAAGATCGATAGCATGACATCCCAAGAACGTGTGTTGACCTCCCTCGATCATCGTCAGCCTGACACCACGCCGGTTGACTTTGGCGGTCATCGGTCGTCGGGCATCGCTGCGATGGCGTATCCGAAGCTGCGCAAGGCTCTGGGACTTCCGCCAAGGCCGGTCCGCATCTACGACCCGGTCCAGCAGTTGGCCGTGATCGACGACGACGTACTCGACCGGTTCCAGATTGATACGATTGAAATGGGTCGCGGTTTCGCGTTGGAAGATAAGCATTGGGGCGATTGGACGCTGCCCGACGGCACGCCGTGCCAAATGCCCGCTTGGGCGCTGCCCGAACGAGACGGCAACCAGTGGATCTTGCGTTCGTCAAGCGGCCGCATGCTTGCGAAAATGCCCGACGGCGCCATTTATTTCGAACAATGCTATTGGCCGTATTCGGAAAATGACGATCTTGATCGTTTGCCGGAGGCGCTGGGCGAAAATATGTGGTGCGGCGTGGCGAGTCCGCCCGGCCCGTTGGCGTCGGGGCCGACCGGTCTTCGTGTGCTGGCGGATGGTGCCCGCCAACTTCGCCAAAAAACCAATCGTGCGATCATGGGGTTGTTCGGCGGCAATCTGTTCGAGATCGGCCAGTATTTGTATCGCACGGACCGCTTTTTGATGCTTTTGGCCGGCGAGCCTGAACGGGCACACGAGTTCCTCGATCGGTTGCTCGAAATTCATCTGGCCAACTTGGAACAATTTTTGGGCGCGGTTGGGCCGTACATTGATATCATTGTGTTCGGCGACGATCTGGGGATGCAAAATGGGCCGCAGATGTCGCGCGCCATGTATCAGACGTTCTTTAAGCCGCGGCACGCCAAAATGTGGCGGCGCGCGAAGGAACTGGCCAACGTCAAGGTCATGTTGCACTGTTGCGGGGGCGTTCGCCCCCTGCTTCCCGACTTGATCGAAGCCGGCCTCGACGCAATCAATCCCGTGCAGATCAGTTGTACCGGCATGGACGCCGCCGGACTGAAGCGGGATTTCGGCGACAAGCTCGTCTTTTGGGGCGGCGGTTGCGACACACGATTCATTTTGTCGCGCGGCACGCCGGAGGAAATTCGCCGGCATGTGCGCGAGCAGGTTTCGATCCTTTCGCCGGGCGGCGGATTCGTGTTCCAGCAGGTTCATAACATTCTGGCCGACGTGCCGCCGGAAAACATCATCGCCATGTTCGACGCGATCCACGAAAAGGCGGGGGGATGACGCATGGAACGCAACCGCGGCAGCCGTGGATATTTGTTGTTGGCTTGTCTCGTGGCCGCGATGGGCGGGCTGCTGTTCGGCTTTGACACGGCCGTCATTTCCGGAGCCGAAGAGCTCGTGGCCAAACAATTCCATCTCTCCGAGTTGATGGAAGGCTGGGTCGTCAGTTCAGCGCTGGCCGGCTGTCTGATCGGAGCGGCGATCGCCGGCTTTTTGGCCGACCGATTCGGCCGCAAGAAAGTGTTGTTCTTGGCGGCGGCTTTATTCATCATCTGTTCGATCGGATCGGCCATGCCCGCTGCTCCGTGGCATCTGGCCGTCGCGCGGATCATCGGCGGCACGGGCATCGGCATCGCGTCGATGCTTTCGCCGATGTACATCGCCGAGATTTCGCCGCCAAAGCTTCGCGGCGGATTGATTGCGACCTACCAGTTGGCCATTACCCTAGGGATTGTCGTCGCGTATTTTTCCAACTATACTTTGGCGTTCCTGGCATACCATCACGCGGAGATATACGGATCCGGCATATGGCAATGGGTTTTCAGCAGCGAGGTGTGGCGAGGCATGTTGCTGGCCGGCGTCGTGCCCGCCGCCGTTCTGTTTGGGTTATTGTTCTTCATCCCGGAAAGCCCGCGGTGGCTGATCGAACAAGGCCGCTTGGCCGATGCCTCGGCAATTCTCTCGCGCGTGAACGGACAAGATGAAGCCGATCATGAGATGCGGGAGATCGAACAAACGCTCGCACAAGAGAGCGGATCTTTTCTCCAATTGTTTCGCCCTGCAATGCGGCCGGCGCTGTTGATCGGCATCGTGTTGCCGTTCTTCTCGCAAATCTGCGGCATCAACGTCATCATTTATTATGGCCCCAAGGTGTTGCAAGCCGCCAAACTGAACGCGGATGCGGCCATGCTTTGGCAAGTGCTGCTGGGCAGCGTTAATGTGGTTTTTACGTTGGCGGCCATATTCACCGTCGATAAGTTGGGACGCAAACCGCTGCTGTTGGTCGGCATCGCGGGCGTTGGTCTGACGTTGTATCTCGGCGGCTTGCTGTTCGCCTTTTCCGCGCCGCCTGTGGCGATTTTGGTCGTTTTTGCCGCTTTTTTGGCGTGCTTTTCCCTTTCTTACGGCCCCGTATGCTGGATCATCGTCTCGGAAATATTTCCGACGGCGATTCGCGGCCGCGCCATGTCCGTATCCATTTTTTCGCTTTGGACCGGATGCATCCTGGTGGGGCAAACGTTCCCCCTGCTGATGAAATGGGCGGGATCCTCTTGGACTTTTTGGCTCTACGCCGCGACGACTCCGCCGGCGTTTTTGTTCGTTTGGCTTCTTGTTCCCGAAACCAAGGGCAAAACCTTAGAGCAAATTGAACAACGCTTTGTTCACTAAAACGTCGCAGCTTGACCCGCGTGAAATAATAGCCGTCGGGCCTCACATTCCATCTCGCACGAATTCACCGGCAGCCGCTGCAAGGCAACGCTATTTATAAGACGCTGCATTAGCCACCAAACGCCGCCGCGAGCCGATCAATCTCGTCCTTGGTCCGCTTCTCCGTCACGGCGACCAACAGGCAATCGGACAATTCAGGATACCAACGGCCAAGCGGCACGCCGACAAAGATGTTTTGCTTCGTCGCCTTTTCAATCACGTCATCGACCGATCGGCCGCGAACTTGCACGACGAACTCCTTGAACGTCGGTGCGGCGAACTTTAGCGCCAGCGACGGCACGCTGGAAAGCCGCTCGGCTGCATACCGGGCTTTTTGCAGACATAATTCGGCCACGTCGCGCATTCCGGTCGGACCCATCAGCGCAAGATACACCGTCGCGCGCAACGCAATCAAGCCTTCGTTCGAGCAAATGTTGCTCGTGGCTTTTTCGCGGCGGATGTGTTGTTCGCGGGTTTGCAAGGTCAGCACCCAGCAGCGCATGCCGCGTCGATCGACCGTTTGGCCGATCAAGCGGCCAGGCATGCGGCGCAAGAAAGGCTCGCGGCAGGCCAAAATGCCCAAGTACGGCCCGCCAAACGCCATCGGATTGCCGAGCGATTGCCCCTCGGCGACGACAATATCGGCCCCATACTCGCCCGGCCGTTTTAATAGGCCCAAGCTAATCGGATCGATGGATACGATGAACGTCGCGCCGCTTTTGTGGGCGATTTCGGCAATCGCTTCGACATCTTCCAAACAGCCGAAGAAGTTCGGATGTTGCACCAGCACGCACGCCGTTTGCTGATTGACGACGGCGGCCAATTCCGACACGGAAACAACGCCGTCGGGCGACGCGAGCGTGACAATCTCCACGCCGAGATTGGCTAAATACGTGGCGACGGTTTGACGCGATTCGGGATGGACGCCGGCGGTAGTGACGACGCGTTTTCGACCGGTGGCGTGCAAGGCCATCAATACGGCCTCGGCCGCCGCGCTGCCGCCGTCGTACATGCTGGCGTTCGACACGTCCATGCCGGTCAGTTGCGTGACGAGCGTTTGGTATTCGAAAAACGCTTGCAGGCTGCCCTGGCTGGCCTCGGCCTGATAGGGCGTGTAGGCGGTGTAAAATTCACTGCGCGCCGCGACCATATCGACCACGGCTGGAATGAAATGATCGTAGCTGCCGCCGCCCAGGAAGCACGCCGCTTGTTGCGTCGAGGTGTTTTGCGCGGCCAATTGCGACATGTATGCGGTCAATTCCAACTCGCCCAAGCCCGGTGGAACGCACAAATCGCGTTTCAGCCGCAGCTCGGACGGAATCATTGAAAACAGATCGTCCACCGATCCGACGCCGATCGACTGGAGCATGGCCGCGCGGTCGGATTCCGTATTCGGAAAATAAGGCATTGCAACAATTCTCGCTTAGTGATGTTCTTCCGCCCACTGTTTTTTGTAGGCGGCTTCGTCGAGCAAATCGGACAGGCCGGCTTCGCTGCCGATCTTGATCTTGATAAACCAACCCTTTTTGTAAGGGTCTTCGGCCAAGTGTTCGAGATTGTCGGCCAGTGCGGCGTTCACTTCCGCCACCGTGCCGTCCACCGGGCTATAAAGATCGCTCACGGCCTTGACCGATTCGATCTCGCCGAATGGCTGGCCGGCCGAGACCTGCTTGCCGATCGCCGGCAATTCAACGTGGACCAAGTCGGTCAACATTTCCAGAGCGAAGGCCGTGAGTCCGACGGTGGCGATTTTGCCGCCGGCCGGATCGGATTCCACTCGGACCCATTCGTGCGTTTTGGCGTAAAGAAGTTGAGTCATTATTTTTTGCTTCCTTTCTTGTCGCGTTGATAAAATGGCAATTCCACCACGCGGGCGGATTCTTGCCGGCCGCGGATGTCGATGGAAAGTTCTTGGCCCGGCGTTGCGAAAGCCGGTGCGACGTAGCCCATCGCAATGGCTTTTTCGAGCGTCGGCGAATAGCTTCCGCTGGTAACCTCGCCGACCTGGCGGCCGTCGGCCAAGATCGGGCAGCCGTGCCGCGCGGCCCTTTTGCCGGGCATTTCCAGGCCGATGCGAACTTTTGTCAGCGGTTGATTTTTGATCGCAAGCAGCGCGTCGCGGCCGGGAAAGTCGTAGCCGACCAAATGACACGCGAAACCCAAGCCGGCTTGGAACGGATTGATTTCTTCCGAAAGTTCATGGCCGTAAAGCGGCATTCCGGCTTCCAGCCGAAGCGTGTCGCGGGCGCCGAGGCCGGCGGGCACCGCGCCGAGCGATCGGCCGTGTTCCATCAACGCTTCCCAAACGCCTTTCGCGATACCGGCGCCAAGGCTTACCTCGAAACCATCCTCACCGGTATAGCCGGTGCGGCTGACGATGCAACCTTGACGCTGCGCCGACGGATGCAGAATGAGCGCCTGCGCCCCGCGATAATATCGCATCGACTGAAGATCGACATCGACGAATGGCTGCAACAGTTCGACCGACTGCGGCCCTTGCACGGCGAACATGGCCCAAAGGCGGCTGATGTCGTTCCAAATGATTTCATGGCCGGGCCGCTCGGCGCGCCGGCGCGGCAGGTGGGCGGCGACCCAATCGACGATTTTCGCCCGATTGCTCGCGTTAACCACGACCATGAAGAACGGCTGGCCGTGCGAATTGTGATAATAGCCGACCAACACGTCGTCGAGGATTCCGCCGGCGTCGTTCGTGACCAACGAATATCGAATTTGGCCCAACTCCATGTCGGCCACGCGGCGCGTGAGCAATTCGGCCAAGAAAACGGCCGCGCCGGGCCCTTCAAAACGCAGCCGGCCCATGTGCGAAATGTCGGCCAGTCCGACGGCCGAGCGGATGGCCCGATGTTCTTCGAGGATCGAGGCATATTGGACCGGCATGGCCCAGCCGGCGAAATCGACCATGCGGCCGCCGTGGGCGACGTGCCAGTCGTAGAGAGGGGTGCGAAGCGGAGCATCCATTGCCAAACCCTAGGTTTCCAGGCGTTTTCCCGAGTCGATCGACACCGGCGTCGGTCGCAAGGAAGCCATTTTAGCAATTGGCGACGCGGCAAAACAGTAGGGGGCGAGGAGTGGAGAAACGCGATTTTGAGCGACGCCCAACATGCATCAGACGCAACCGAGATAATTTCTATCGTCGCTTGCCGCGTTTCTCGCCGCCCCCTTTTTTCTTCTTCGTCGCCTTCTCACGCTTCACGCCATTCTTGCTCTTTTCGCCCTTCACACTCTTCGCCGCCCCTTCCCGCTCCACCACGCGGAAGTCGATCTCACGCCGCTCCAGATCGACGCGCACCACTGCCACGCGCAGCAAATCGCCGAGCCGATAGCTATTGCCCTCCCGATGACCGGCCAGCGTGTGCGTCGCGCGGTCGAAACGATAATGATCGTCGCGCAACGTTTCGACGCGGATCAAACCTTCGGCGGGCAGGGCCGTGCCTTGCACAAACAGCCCGTAACTCTCCACGCCCGTCACGATCGCGTCCATCTCTTCGTCGATGCGATCGCTCAGGTAGGCCAGAAGTTTCAGTTTCGTCAAATCGCGTTCGGCTGCCTCGGCACGCTGCTCGCGGTCGGAACAATGTCGAGCGAGAACGACCAGTTCGTCGTAATCGTTGCGCGGCTTCGCGCCGGTCACCATCGCCTCGATCAGCCGATGGACCGTGAGGTCGGGATAGCGGCGGATCGGCGAGGTGAAATGGCAATAACATTTGCTGGCCAAGGCGTAATGGCCTTCCTCCATCGGACTGTAGATCGCGCGTTGCATCGACCGCAACACGGCGAAATTGACGGCGTGCTTTTCCGGCCGGTCGGCGGCGGCGGTCAGCAGTTTTTGCAACGCGAAACGGCTTTCCAGGCTCTCGGTCTTGTAGCCCAACTCGGTCACGAACTCGGTCAACACGCGAAGCTTCAGCGGACTCGGCGACGGATGCACGCGACGCAGGAAAAACAGGCCACGCTCGTCGATCGCCTCGGCCACCGCTTCGTTCGCCGCCAGCATGAACTCTTCGATGACCTGATGGCTCTCGGTGTTTTCGGCCACATGCGCCCCGGTCACGCGGCCGTTTTTGTCGAGGTCGATTTTCACCTCGGGCATGTTCAATTCGAGCGCGCCGGCGGCCATGCGCCGTCGCCGCATCGTCATCGCCAGCGAGTGCATGTCGGCCAGCAAATCACAAACCTTGTCGCCCAATTTCACGCGAGCCGCGGTGCGATCGGCCAGAAACGCATCGACTTGCTCGTAGGTTAATCGCTTTGTGCTGCGAATGGCGGCCGAATAGAGCTGCGTCGAAACGCGAAGGCCCTCGGCCGTAAACTCCAGCACGGCCGACTTCGTGTAGCGAACCTTGCCCGGCTGAAGACTCGCAAGACCATTGGAAATCACCTCGGGCAGCATCGGCAGCACGCGATCGGGCAGATACACGCTCGTGGCGCGATCGCGGGCCTCGCGGTCGAGCGCCGTGCCGGGCCGCACGAAATGCGAGACGTCGGCAATGTGAACCCCAAGCCGCCAATGCCCGTTTTCAAGCCGCGCGAGCGAAATCGCGTCGTCAAAATCGCGGGCGTCAACCGGGTCGATCGTCACGACCGTCTCGCCGGTGAAATCCTTGCGGCGGCCGATCGATTCATCGAACGCCTCGGCTTGCCCATCAGCCTCGGCGACGGCGTCTTCGGCGAAATGGTCTGGCAGGTTGAACTCGCGGATGATCGAAAGTGTATCAACGCCCGGCGTGCCGCGCGCCCCAAGCACCTCGACGATCACGCCCTCGCCGTCGTGCAGCGGCGACGGGAATCGTATCATTTCGATCACGACTTTATCGTCGGGCTGAGCGTTTTTCGCGCCGGGATCGCCCACGCCGATGGGCCGGGCGAACATCGCGCCGTCGATCCGCACATAGGCCGATCCAGCCGACTCCAAATACGTGCCGACGAACTGATGCGTTTGCCGCTCGACGATTTCGACGATCGCGCCGCGCGGGCCGGGGTCGTTCGGCCGCGACCGGCTCAATTCGACCAGCACGACGTCGCCGGTGGCGGCGTCGGCCGCTTGTTCGACGGGGATATAGATGTCTTTCGCCCGCTCGGCCGTCGGCTCCACTTGATCGACGCGCACGAAGCCGAAACCTTTTTGCGAGCGTTGGAAGACGCCGAGGACGCGATTGCCCGAGACACGCGGCGTTTTTTTCGGTTTCTTTTCGGTGTTGGCGGAAGATGCATCACCGGGGGCTGTTAGCCCCCGGCTATTTTTCTTGGGCGATGGCGATGGCGGACCGGCCGGCGACACCAAGTGGTTCGAGCCGTAGCGAAGCCGGCCCAGACGGACGAGCCGCTTCACGGCCCGCCGCACGGCGACCGCTTCTTCGGCGGGCAATTTCAGTTGTTGTGCAATGACTCGCGGCTTCACCGGCCGATAACCGGGCGCGTTGACCAGTTGGAGAATAGAGTCTTCGAGGGTAGGCATCATTATTATGGTTGAGGTTGTGTTTGTTGAGTTTTTTGTCGAGCGCGTTGGTAATCTTTGTGCGTCCAGATTGGATACATCCATGTTGCATAAATTAAAAGCATAAGAACTCCCCAGAGCGGCAATGTCCAAATATGATAACGCCAGCCGCTAACTGATTTGACAAGAAAGACAATCGCTAGAATCGTAACGGCGAAAATCACTAGCCGAAATCCGAGAGAAAACACCTGTACGGCGGGTAGGAAAAAAAATAGAAACACGGACCATGCGATGGGAAAAAAAATTGTGGCCCGACAATGCGATACGCACGTCACACGATCGGGAATCGGCGAGTCGGAATTGCATGTCATGGCCGGTGTCTCTCCAAGATCAGCTTGTTGTGAAACCGCAAGCGGTTTTACGCACTCCCCTCTCCGCCCATCGTCCCCTTAAACAGCTTTCGCTCCAAGTTCGGCTGATACGTCGTCCAAGGGCTATCGACGTTCGGGTCTTCTTGCATCAACTCGGTGAAGGTGTTGATCTTCGCGTCGAGATTGTCGAGCATCGCCAGCGCGACGGCTTCCAGCGTCATCGGCAACTTCGGACTGCCGAAGGCGTACTCGCCGTGATGGCTGAGGATCATGTGCTTGAGCCGCAATACGATTTCGGCGGGCATCGGCTCGCCGGAGAGCTTTTCGGCCTCGGCGAGCTTCGCGTTCAACATTTCGACCGCCATGACCAAGTGGCCGATCAACTGGCCCTCGTCGGTGTAGGCGAGGCCGTGCGCGTAGCTCAGTTCGTCGGTTTTGCCGAGGTCGTGCAAAAACGCGCCCATCAAAAGCAGGTCGCAGTCGAGCTGCGGATAGGACGGAGCGACGCGCAGCACGAGTTCCATGAGTCCGACGACGTGTTCGAGCAGTCCGCCGTGATAGGCGTGATGGTTTTTGGTGCCGGCCGGCGCCATCATCAACTTGGCCAAAAAAGCCTCGTCCAGGAGAAAGCACTCGGCCAGATTTTGCAAGGCTGGGTCTTGCAGGCCGCGAAGCAACTCGGTGAGCCGCAGCATGAGCTTATCGACGGCCACGGCCGGCAGCGGCGCGAAATCAGCCTCATCGACTTCCGACGGATCGACCTTGCACAACTTCACCGCGATGATTTGCATGACGCCCTGATAAAGCTGGGCCGTGCCTTGGACGCGGACGTAATCGCCATTGTCGAACGATTTATAGAGCGATTCGGTGGCGTTCCAAACCCTGGCGGCGATCGAGCCGGTTCGGTCGGAAAGCTCGATCTGGAGGTAGAGGTTTCCGGCCCGATTCGGCCGGAGTTGCTTGTCGTTGGCGACGAAAACTTGATCGACGGATTCCTGGTGGGCAAGTTCGTTGATAGTGCGTCGGGTCATGGGACAAAAATGTAAGAAATCGTTGTATTCTCGGGGAAAAACACCGGTTGCATTGTAGGGTCTGACACACTCCTCCACAAGGGTGTGGTTTGCCGTTCCGGCAAAGGTCGCTTTGCTGATTGTCACGCTCGACAAACCGAGGTTTAGCAGCAACGTTTACCCAGACGGCAAAGTTTATCGCCCGGCCGCTCCATTTTGCCGCAACATGCGATTTCACCGTATTTTTTTGTCAATCGTCGTCGTCGGCACAGTCGATAGCGGAATTGACCCCCGTCGAAACGGGTCGGTTTGTACAGTGGATGGCCAAGAGCGAGACGAAACCTTTGCAATTCGCTGAAGTTTCGTCCGTTTTCCATCTGTGCAACGTATGAACCTACCCCATGTTTTTGTGTGAAGGATTCAGATTATGAAAGCCATGTTCCTAGCAACGGCTGGCGCCATGTTCGGATTTCTGACGACCGTCGGCGCCATGGCGCAACAGGCATCGGATCCGGCGACGCTGCAGACCTCTTACTTCGAAACGACTTCCTTTGCCCTGCACGACAATTTGGGCGCCACGTCGGGCACCGCCTCGGACGAGGCTGCCAAGCCGGAGGAAAAGGCGGACGAGGCCAAGGCGGACGAGCCGCACCGAGTAATCGGCAAGATCGGCCACAGCGAAATCAACGTCTACGGCTGGCTGGATGCTGGAGGCACCGGCAATCCCGCCAACCCCGCCTCGCACTACAACGGCACCCTCGCGCCGAACGATCGAGACGAGTTCCAGTTCAACCAAGCCTACTTGGTGTTCGAGAAAACGTTGGACACCGCGAAAAATGGCTGGGACATCGGCGGCCGCGTCGATCTCCTCTACGGCACCGACTACATCTTCTGCGAATCGCTCGGCTTTGAGACTAATCCCGACGGATCGCGCAAGTGGAACGCCAGCGACCAATACGGCTTGGCCATTCCTCAAGCCTACGTCGAGGCGGGCGTTGGCGACGTGTCGGCAAAGATCGGCCGGTTCTACACGATCATCGGCTACGAGTCGATGATGCCCACCGGCAACTTTTTCTATTCGATGAACTATGCCGTGCGTTACGCCGAGCCGACGACGCACACCGGCGCCCTGTTCACCTGGAAGACAAGCGAAGAGTTGTCGCTCTATTTGGGCGGCGTCAACGGACAGGACCAAACTGATGGCACCACCGACTCGTTGGCCGCGCTGACGGGCTTTGCCTGGACGCCGAAAGACAAGAAATACGCCCTCAATTTCGGCATTATGACCGGCGGCCTCGAACCGACCAACGATCCGACGGTTTACGCGCCGCGCACGTACTTCAGCACGTATCTTACGTATAACTTCACGGAGAAGTGGCAGTCCGTCACCCAATGGGACGCCGGCTGGCAGCAGGATTACAATCTGACAGGCGCCACCGCCGATTTCTGGAGTATCACGCAATACCTGTTCTACACGTTCAACGATCACTGGAAGGCCGGCCTGCGGTACGACATGTTCGTCGATGGCCAGGGCACTCGGCTTGGCGGACTGCGATACGGCGGTATGCCCGATGGAAACCCACTTGCACTGCCGTCTGGAGACGCCGGAACGGTGCAAGCGATCACCGCCGGCGTGAATTACACGTATAACGCGAACCTCCGCGTGCGTCCGGAAGTGCGGTGGGACTGGTACCAAGGCAGCGGGCCCGCGCTCTTCGACGACATGACCAAAAACAGCCAGTTTACCGTGGCTGTCGATGCGATCTTGCAGTTCTAACGAACGCGTCAAAAAGTCCTCTTCATGCCCACGCTTGTCGTGGGCATGTTTTTTTCTTGCCGCCCGATCACCCTGTCGCGCTGCCGCGTTTTGCGCTGCACCCGAAAGTTTCGTCGAGCGGCGAGAGTGCTGCAACACGACCAAGCTGGAATTGGCCGCCGCCGCAACAAAAAAAAATCGCTAGCCGCCAACATCCCGTTCCCCCGGCACCGGGAACTGACGGCAGAGATCGGCTGCCTGGCCGCGAATCCGCGTCGAAATCGCTTCGTCGTCCGGCAAACGCAAGGTCTCCAATATCCAACCGCCGATGGTGCGCATCTCGTCGCAGCCCATGCCGCGCGTGGTCAACGCCGGCGTACCGATGCGAATGCCGGACGGGTCCATCGGCTTGCGTTGGTCGAACGGAATCATGTTCTTGTTGACCGTGATGCCGCAACGGTCGAGAGCCTGTTCGGCTTGACGGCCGGTCGTGCCAAGCGGCGTTACGTCGGCGAGGATCAAGTGGTTGTCGGTGCCGCCGCTGACGAGTTTCACGCCGCCGGAGGCAAGCACGTCGGCCAAGGTTTTCGCGTTGGCGATCACTTGCCGGATATATTGTTGATACGCGGGCAAAAGCGCCTCGCCGAAGCAAACCGCCTTGGCGGCCACCACGTGCATCAGCGGGCCGCCCTGCACGCCGGGAAATACTGCTCGATCCACTTCCTTCGCATAGGCCTCTTTGCACAAAATAATTCCGCCTCGCGGGCCGCGGAGCGTTTTGTGCGTCGTCGTCGAAACGTAATCGGCCACCGGCACCGGATCGTCGTGCAACTTCGCCGCCACGAGGCCGGCATAATGGGCCATATCGACAAACAACTTCGCCCCGCACGATTTCGCAATCTCGGCAAACTTGCCATGCGGAATCTCACGCGGATAGGCGCTCGCCCCGGCCACGATCATCTTCGGCTTGTTCTCACGCGCCAGCTTGGCGATCTGATCGAAGTCGATCCGCTGATTGTCGGGCCGAACGCCGTAACTCAAAAAATGATAGAGCTTGCCCGACGTGTTCAGCTTCATGCCGTGCGTCAGATGTCCGCCGTGGGCCAGATCGAGGCCGAGGACGACATCGCCGGGCTGCAGGGTCGAAAAATAAACGGCCATGTTCGCCTGCGCGCCGGAGTGGGGCTGCACGTTAACGTGTTCGGCGCCGAAGATTTTCTTGGCACGGTCGCGCGCGAGATTTTCCGCCACATCGACAAACTCGCAGCCGCCGTAATAACGGTGGCCTGGATAACCTTCGGCATATTTATTCGTCAGCACGCTGCCGGCGGCCTGCATGACAGCCGGGCTGGTGTAATTTTCCGACGCGATCATTTCCAGCCCGTTGCGTTGCCGGGTGATTTCGCTGGCCATAGCGGCCCAAAGTTCAGGGTCTTGACGTTCAATATAGTTCATAGATAACACGATTGGCGTATGCACACGCGTCCCTTGTGGCGGTGTTGGTGGAGGAAAACGAACCGTAACCCCATTGTTGACAACCGATGGCAACAAGTCAATTGGGGCGGCAACGTGAAGTCGCATCCGTTCAGATTTTCGGATCGAATCGCCAATTCCAAAACCAATACCAATAGTCTTCGATAAGTTGACTGTTCGGCGAATTGGCGGGAAGTTCCACGTCGATCAACGGAATTTCAATCTCGTGTTTTCCGCGAAGTGCGACGCAGAGCAGGCCGTCGTCTTCCTGCAAGTCGCATTGGTCGGGGTGAAGCAACGCGAGCACCTTCACCGGCAGAATCAATTGCTGGTAGCCGGAACTGTCGTCCGCGTATTCCGCGTCAAACGGCAACAACAGCCGAGGCGCCAAGTATTCAAAGTAGCGATCGAACCACTTCTTTCCAACCTCGGGCAGCGGTCCCGCGTCAAGTCCCAGGGCGGCGCGAATACGAGATTCTTGGTCGAGTGTCACCATGGCACGTTCTCACCCCTTGGCCGTGTCGGCCGGCGTCAATTCGCCGCCGAGTCCTTGGAACAACGGCGTCGAAAGATAGCGCTCGCCGAAGTCGGCGGCGATGGCGACGATCGTTTTGCCGCGATTTTCCGACAGGTTGGCCAATCGGTTGACCGCCGCCAAATTCGCGCCGGTGCTGATGCCGGCCAAAATGCCTTCCTCGCCGGCCAAACGCCGCGCCCAAGTGAAAGCGTCCTCGTTCGTCACCGTTTCCACGCCGGTCAACAAGCTGGTGTCGAGGTTTTTCGGAATGAAGCCGGCGCCGATGCCTTGAATTTTGTGCGGGCCGGGCTTGCCGCCCGAAATGACCGGCGAATCGGCCGGCTCGACGGCGTAGGCCCGGAAATTCGGGCTTTTCGAGCGAATGTAACGTGTGACGCCCGTGATCGTGCCGCCGGTGCCGACGCCGGCGACAATCGCATCAACTCGCCCGTCGGTGTCTTCCCAAATCTCTCGCCCGGTGGTTTGTTCGTGAATGGTGGGATTGGCGGGATTGTCGAACTGCTGCGGAATCCAACTATTCGGCGTGGCGGCAGCCAGTTCATTAGCCTTGGCGATCGCGCCTTTCATGCCGTCCTTGGCCGGCGTGAGGACCAAGTTGGCTCCCAACGCCCGAAGCAATGCCCGGCGTTCAAGACTCATCGACTCGGGCATTGTCAGCGTCAAATGATAATGCCGTGAGGCGGCGACGAACGCCAGGCCGATGCCCGTGTTGCCGCTGGTCGGCTCGATGATCTGCGTTTCGCGCGAGACCCGGCCGGCCTTTTCGGCCGCTTCGATCATCGCGCGAGCGATGCGGTCTTTGACGCTGGAAAAAGGGTTGAAAAACTCCAATTTGAGCAACACCGTGGCATGAGCGGCCGAAAAAAGCCGGCCCAGTTTCACCAGCGGCGTATCGAAGGTGGTTTGGACAATATCGGAATAGGTCTGACGCCGTGCCATGATCGGTTGCCTTTCGTTGATGGATAGAATGTTTATTACAACAATCAACTTACTTACTATAATATCGGATAAATCATGTTTTGGGAAGGGCTTTTTCTGGAAATTTTCCGTTTTTGGGGAAAATTTGAGGCTGGATGGCGAATAATGCCAATTCACCGTCGACGACGGCTTGGCGCAAATTTCGATCGGCATCGAAAACGCCGATGATTTGGTTGCCGATCTGGAACAAGCGTTGCGGCGACCGGCCTAAACGAAGAGCGGCAGCCGGCAGATTGCCATTCTGAGTGCAGCGAAAAATTCGCCGCAATCTTATCGCAACATGCTTCCGTCGATCGGCGTGATTTGCCGCGCCAGCACGTGCTCGGCGCGCTGCTCGACCAAATAGGCGCGGGTGCCGTTCACGCCGATCTCGCGGCCGAGATAGTTTTGCAACCGCACGCCCGGCGACGAAGTGAGGTAGCTGCGAATGGCGCCGGAATCATCAACGAGGGCATAACGCGGCGCGCCGGGCTTGGCCGGCGTCACTTCGGTTAGCCGGCCGACGGCGTCGTAGCGGCCTTCTTGCTCCAATCGCGTCTCGCGGCTCCCGCCGTCAGAACTGTCGCGCGGACGCAAACCGGTATAAAGCCGCGAGTTGCGATCCGTCCGGTCGCGCAACGCCAGCAACGCATCTTGCCGTTGCTTGAGATCGTCGAATCGGGCGATTTTGTCGCCCAACAGCCTCGCGCGGCCTCGTTCCACCGCCGTTTGCGCACGATCCAACAATAGGTTCGTCCGCTCTTGCAGCGTGTCGAACGTCCACGCCGACATCGGCTCGGCAATCATCGTCGAAAGCTCCAAATCAATGCGTTCCAATTCGTCTTTGAAATCCTCCGGCGAAAACTCCCGCGGCCGGCCCGATCGGGCGGCAAGCGACTCTTCGGACGGCGCCGGGCGATCGTTGCGACGCCGAACGCCCACGCGCGGGTCGTCTCGGTCGAGAAACTTGCTCGGCACCCAGCGGAACTCGCCGGCCGGCGGCGAGATTTTATACCAATTGTTCGCGCCCCCGCCCGTGCCGTGCGGCGATTCGAGCACTTCCACCACTTCGCCCTTGTGCAATCGCACATAAAACACATCGCGGGTGTCGCGGAATTTACTGCCGATTCGGGCGGCCGCGCCTTCTTCAGTCACGACGGCCAAGTGGTCGTGCGTCGGCTTGAGGAAATGGGTGGAAACCCACGAAAAACTGCCTTCCGGCGGCCGAATGGCGCACCAGCCGCCGGGCTCTTGGCGATAGACCTCGACGGTTTGCCCTTGTTTGAGCATATCGGTGGCGTAGTAGTTCATGCCCGGCCCACTGCGAACGTGAACGTCGTCGGCTGTAATATAAGCCTTGTAGGGGAACGCGGTTTCACTGCCGACAACCGACGGCGCAGCCGCCGACGCCGCGAGCGCAAAACAGCATAAAAAAACGGCGAATTTTGGACGCATCGGAATGCCTCCCGGCCGAAATCGATACAAAATCTTGGGACGAGCTGGAAAAAAACATTGCAAGCCGCGAACTTGTAGCGAAAAACGCCGGAAAGTTCAAGGGCATTTTTTCTTTGGAGGGAGAGCTGAAGGGGGCGGATGAGGGGTGGAGTGTTTGGTCGCCGCGTCCACGCGACGCAGAAAGGCAAAATGGAGAAACTGAGGGGGCCTGGGAATGCGGCCAATTGCAACCTCGCGGTTTTTACGATTGTCGCGATTTTGCGGGCCGGCGCTTCTTTTTTCCACCCTTTCCGCGGGGGCACGTCGCGATTTCGTAGCCTACGATTGATTGGAAATGACCTGAATAAGGAAAGGATGCAACGCCATGAACCCTTATACGAATTCGACTTCCTACATCACTTGGAAGGATTACTACAGCGTCGGCGATGATGCGATCGACTCGCAACATAAGCAGATCATCGAAATGATCAACTGTCTGTATCGCGCCATGCAACTCAAGGACGACCGCCAGGTGCTCAAATCGCTTCTCAAGGAGTTGGTTCAATACGCCGTGCGACACTTCCAGTATGAAGAAAAGGTGATGCTGGAACATAACTATCCAGACCTTGCGAACCATAAGTCGCTGCATGACAAACTGCGGCAGCGAACCGTCGGTCTATGCGAGAACGCCGGCCTGGTGACGGGCCGCGACCTGTTGGTGTTCCTGAAAGAATGGTGGTGCAACCACATTCAAGATGAGGACAAGAAATACGCGCCCTATCTGCAACAAAAACTCGTCGACGTTTGACGGCCGGCGGCTTTACATGCAAAACACGCCGACGATGATGTCGTAGGCGGCGTGGCTGCCGGCGGCGATTCCGAAGCCGCGATAGACATAAACGATCGAAAAGAACAGGCCCGCCAGCGCGCGAAACGCGAAACGCTGCCACGTGAAGGATTCGCCGTACGCGCCGACGTGATGCGCGGCGGCGAACAGCAAACTGGCGACCAGCGCGGCGGCGATCATGCTTTTGCCCGGCGAACAGCCGGCCAGTCGAATGAGCCAGGCCAAAAGCGACAGCAGCATGAGCCGGAACAGCAGTTCTTCATAAATGCCAGCCCCGAGGAAACTCACGGCTAATTGGGCCTTTTGACCGAGAATTTTAAGAATGTTGTTCGGTGCGAGCACGTGCAGGGCGATGGCGATTCCCCAAACGCATAGGCTCAAAAGGATCGATTCCACGAGCATGGCCGGAAGAGTTCCGCCCGAAAACCGCCAGGGGGCGTGCGTCAGAAAATGCCAGCCGAGCAAAATGCCGACCACCAATAGCGGCAGTACCAGATGGCCGAAGCCGAGCGACTGTAGCAGCCATTTCATGAAAGCGTCGGCGCCATTCGGCGGCGTCTTGCACCATAAAACGCCGGTTTCGTAGATCGCCAACAGCGGCGCCACGAACGCCAGGCTCGCCAGCGGCCGTCGCGATTCGACCCAATAGATTTCCGCCCGACGCGCGAGCGAATGTCGTTCGGCATCCGTCCCCATCTTTTTGCTTTCGGCCGGAATTCGCCGGGTCTTGAGAAAGAACGTGTCAGGAGGGATAATGCGAGTAAAAGGACTCAATCATGCCCTCGCCCCTCACCGAAGTCTACCGCCGTCTGTTCGATGCGTTCGGTCCGCAACATTGGTGGCCTGGCAAAACGCTCTTCGAGGTCATCGTCGGCGCGGTGCTGACGCAAAACACCAGTTGGCAAAACGTCCGCCGGGCGATCGACAATCTGCGCGATGCCGACCTGTTGGAACCGAACGCCCTCAACGCCGTGCCGGTCGAGGAATTGGAGGACCTGATTCGTCCAGCCGGCTATTTCCGCGTCAAGGCCAAGCGGCTGCGAAGCCTGTTGACGCTTTTGGTCGACCGTTACGGCGGCTCGCTCGACGCGATGTTCGGTGCCGGGCTATACGAGTTGCGGCGGCAGTTGCTCGACGTGAACGGCATCGGGCCCGAAACGGCCGATTCGATTTTGCTCTACGCTGGCCGTCTGCCGACGTTCGTGGTCGATGCCTACACGCATCGCGTTTTCGCCCGGCACGGCTGGATCGACTTCGACGCCGACTATCATCAACTGCAAGATTACGTCCAAAGCGCCTTGCCGCAAGAAGTGCCGCTTTACAACGAGTTTCACGCCCTGATCGTCCGCCTTGGCAAGGATTATTGCCACAAGACGAATCCGAAATGCGACGAATGTCCGCTCCGCGAAATGCTTCCGCGCGGCGGGCGATTGGAGCCGGAATAGAGAGCCGACTGGACTTGCGTCGCCGCCGCAAAATGCGGACAATGCGGCTATGAAACACAGCATACCTAAAAACCGCAGGGCAGCCGACAGCCAAGCCGTAACGCCGACGCGGCGCTCCCTTTTTCGCCGTGTGTTGGCGGCGGCCGTGGTTGGGTGTCTTGCGGTAGCGGGGTGGTTTTTGATAAACAACAGCCAAAACGGCAACGCGGCCACGCCGGTCGTTTCAAGTCTCAAACTGGAAGACATCCCCTTCGACGGCGCCAAGGCGTATGAATATCTAAAAACCCTTTGCGACATCGGGCCGCGCCCAAGCGGGTCGGAAGCGATGGCGGCCCAGCAAAAGCTGCTGGCCGAGCATTTCCAAAAACTCGGCGGGACGGTCGAGTTTCAGCGGTTCCGCGCGAAGCATCCGCTGAACGACTCTTGGGTGCCGATGGCCAACATTCTGGTCCGCTGGAATCCGCAAAGCGAGCATCGCATTTTGCTTTGCGCCCACTACGACACGTTGCCGTATCCGCTGCGCGATCTGAACGATCCGCGTGGCCGTTTCGTCGGCGCGAACGACAACGCGAGCGGCGTGGCGATTTTGATGCAGCTTGCCCGCGACATGCCGAAGCTGAAAAAGGACCTCGGCGTTGACTTTTTGCTCCTCGACGGCGAGGAGTTCGTTTTTGACGACGAGCGAGATCCGATGTTTTTGGGCGCGGAGTATTTCGCGCGCGAGTATGTGAAGAACAAGGCCGCCGCCCGCTATCGCTGGGCCATCCTGCTCGACATGGTCGGCGACGCTGATCTGCAAATCCTCCAGGAGCGCGAGAGTCGGCGTTGGCCCGACACGCAGCCGCTGGTGAAGGCGGTTTGGGCCACGGCGGCGAGACTCGGCGTTCGAGAGTTCGTCGCGAAGCCGATGCGTCAGCTCTATTTTTCCGATGACCACCTCGCGCTGCACAACATCGGCCATATTCCGTGCATCGACGTGATCGATTTCGAGTATCCGTGCGTGCCGAAGCACGGCGAGCGCGAAAATCGCTATTGGCACACGCAAGAAGACACGCCCGACAAATGTTCGGCGTTGAGTTTGGCGAAAGTCGGCTGGGTCATTCTCGAATGGCTGAAAAGCCAGTAGCGAAATTCGTGGATTTTATTCGCGTCCATTCGCATCCATTCGCGGTTCCTGTCTCGTGCCGTTCGCTTCCAAATACGCGGTCAACAAAATCTGGGCCGCAAGCATGTCCATCCGCTTCTTGCGGCGTTTTCGCGTTAAATCGGCCGATAGCAATAAATCTTCGGCCTCGCGGCTGGTAAATCGCTCGTCGAAAAACTCCACCGGCACGCCGGTCGTCTCCCCGAGCCATTGGCCGAATTGCCTCGCCTCGCGCGATTTCTGACTCTCGTCGCCGTCCAAATGAAGCGGCAGCCCGACGACGAACAACGAGATTCGCTCCTCGGCCGCAAGCTGTCGAAACCGCCGGGCGTCTTGTTCCAAGCCGCGCCGCGTGTAATTTTCCAATGGGCTGGCGATCGTCCGCTCGACGTTGCTCACGGCAATGCCGATGCGCACGGTTCCGTAATCGACGCCGGCAACGCGGCCGGGAGAGGAAGGGACTGCGGTCACGGCGATTCCTCCGACGGCTTTTCGGCCTGTCTTTCCAGCGGATGCCGCTCCCGCTCGGAAATGAAACTGCCGTGTTGCAAAAAGTGCAGCGCGTATTGCTGCGACTTCGCGTTGTCCATGACGAACGCGTGGATCGACGGCAGAACGATGAAATCGCGGGCGCCGTCCAGCTTCGCGGTATCGACGCTGATCACGCCGTCGTTGTCGCCCTTGAGAATCGGATTGTATCCGCGGCCGTTTCCCGTTCCGCCGGCGATGATTCCGAACTGGAAACTCGGCGTTGCGAGGTGCTTTTCCAACGCGGGCCAATCGCGGCCAAGCTGCTGGCCGGCGTCGCCCGCGATCTGCTTGAACAACAAATTGTCGGCGAACGTGGCGGCGAGTTGCGAACGCTGATTGGGCGGCGCGAGCATGACGAATCGGCGGAATCGGAACTTCGCGTGCCGGTCGGCCGCCGCCGCGGCCATGGGTTGCCGCAAGGGGTCTTCGCGGTCCAAATCGCCGAGATAATGCCGCACGATGATATTGCCCATGCTGTGGCCGATGAAGTTGATCTCCTCAATGCCGTCGAGATGGTTGACGATGTGGCGCAGTGCCTTGGCGTGTTCGGCGATCTCGTATTGCGTGCTTGGATACTCGATGTTAAAAACCTCGTAGCCGCCGTGTTCGCGGAGAAATTTGCAGAGCGACTCCATCGACGCGCGGGTTCGCCCGAGGCCGTGCAGCACAACCACCGCGCAGCCGGTCATGGGCGGCAGCTTTCGGTCGCGTTTGATTTTTACCAAGGCGGCGTT
>CAZWNM010000002.1:0-20280 GCA_964635765.1 uncultured Planctomycetaceae bacterium
AAGCTGCAAGCGGATTCCAATCCCCAATCCCCAATCCCCAATCCCTCTTCCCCAGCCTCCAGCCTCCAGTCACCAGCCTCATGCTTCCACACCGTCCACGAGGTTCTCAAACGCCTATTTCGCTTCCCGTCGGTTACCGCGTCGGCCGTGGCGACCGCGTCGCTGGAAACCACCTGCCGGCTGAAAATCGAGTCGGTCGAGCGTTTCAGCGGCGACATCAATCGGGTGCGCGACGAACTCGACGAAGCCGGCATGGGCCAAGACATTTTCGTCTTATGCCAAACGGACGCCGAAGTGCGGCGGCTCGGCGATTTGTTCAGCGCGACGCGCGCGACGCAGGAACATCGGCTGCATTTGCCGTTGGGTTCGCTGCAAAACGGTTTTCGCTTGGTGCCCGACCATATCGTGCTTCTCAGCAGCGGCGAGTTGTTTCGGCGGACCGATCTGCGGCGTCCGTCGCATCGCCGGTTGACGCGCGTCATCGACAGTTTTTTGGAGCTGCGCGAGGGCGACCTCGTGGTTCACGTCGCCCACGGCATCGCGCGCTATCGCGGCCTGAAATTGCTCGAAAAGGCCGGGCAGGTCGAAGAACACATGGAGTTGGAGTTTCACGGCCGCACGAAACTCTACGTGCCGACGACGAAAATCGGGCTGGTGCAAAAATACGTCGGCGGCGCGAAAAGCCGGCCGACACTCGCCAAAATCGGCGGCCGGAGTTGGGAGCATCAAAAGGAGCGGGTCGAAGAAGCGGTCGTCGATATGGCCGCCGACATGCTCGAGCTTCAGGCGTCGCGCACCTCGAAGCCGGGCATTGTTTTTCCGCCCGATACCGAGTGGCAGCGCGAGTTCGACGCTTCGTTTCCTTACACCGAAACGCCCGACCAGTTGACCGCCATCGACGCCATCAAGCACGACATGATTCTTTCGCGGCCGATGGATCGCCTGCTGTGCGGCGACGTGGGCTACGGCAAAACGGAGCTGGCGATGCGGGCGGCGTTCAAGGCCGTCGATGCCGGCTATCAGGTGGCGGTGTTGGTGCCGACGACGCTTTTGTGCGAGCAGCATCAGCGGACTTTTGCAGCCCGCATGGCCGAGTTTCCGTTTGAAATCGCCTCGCTTTCGCGTTTCGCCACCGCCAAGCGGCAGAAGGAAATCATCCGCCGTCTGGCCGACGGCTCGATCGACATCGTGATCGGCACGCATCGGCTCGCGCAGCCCGACGTGCAGTTTCAGAATCTCGGGCTCGTGGTGATCGACGAGGAGCAGCGGTTCGGCGTTGAGGTAAAAGAGCGGCTGAAGGCGATTCGGCAGACGGTCGATGTGCTGACGATGACGGCCACGCCGATTCCGCGGACGCTGCATCTGGGGCTTTTGGGCCTGCGCGACATTTCCAATTTGGAAACGCCGCCGGCCGATCGCTTGGCGGTCGAAACCCGCGTCGCCCGATTCGACGCCGAGTTGATTCGCCACGCCGCCTTGAGGGAGTTGAACCGCGGCGGGCAAATCTTCTTCGTCCACAATCGCGTCGAGGATATTCAAATTCTCGCCAAACGATTGCGGCAGATTTTGCCCGAGGCACGGTTGGCCGTCGGCCACGGGCAGATGCGCGAAAACGACTTGGAAGACGTGATGCTCGGGTTTATCGACCGCCGTTACGACATGCTGCTGGCCACGACGATCATCGAAAGCGGCCTGGACATTCCGAACGCGAATACGATTTTCATCGACGAGGCCGACCGCTACGGCCTGGCCGATTTGCACCAGCTTCGCGGCCGGGTGGGTCGCTATAAAAACCGCGCGTATTGCTGCCTGCTGGTCGATCCGAATAAAAATCTGGCGACGAGCGCGGCGAAGCGGCTTCGGGCGATCGAGGAGTTCAGCGACATGGGCGCGGGGTTCGCCATCGCCATGCGCGATTTGGAAATCCGCGGCGCCGGCAACATCCTCGGCACCGAACAGAGCGGCCACATCGCCACGGTCGGCTATGAATTGTATTGCGAACTGCTGGAGACGGCCGTGCGGCGGCTCAAACAGTTGCCGCCGAAAACGTCGATCGAGGTCGATGTCGATTTGCCGGGCGAGGGTTTTATTCCGCGCGATTACGTGCCCGACATGCGGTTGAAGATCGACCTGTACCGCCGGCTGGCCCGGGTGTCAAACCGTTCGGAATTGGACGATCTTCGCGCGGAGCTTCAAGATCGTTTTGGCCCGCCGCCGGGTCCGCTGCGGCATTTGTTGGAGCTTGCCGAGGTGCGAATCGCCGCGCATCGGTGGGGAATCACGTCGGTCCATCTGGAAGATTTGTTCGCGGTGTTTCAATATATTTCGGCGGCAAAAATCAAGCAATTGGCGGCCGCCTCGCGCGGACGGCTGCGCGTGGTGGACGGTCGAAGTGCGTATCTCCCGTTGCCGCAAGAGGTTATGACGCCGGAGATAATTTTCCGCGAAGTGAAATCGCTGTTGCAAGAAGCGTAGGGGCATGGCTATAATCCCCGGCCAATCTTTAGCGGAAGGAAATAGCACTCGTGCAACGCCTATCATACGCTCCACGACTCTGGATCGGTGTTTTCTTGGCGACGGCCGCACTGGCGGTTTCCACGTGCGAGGGCCAATACGCGTCGGGCAACAACGGATTGGGCGCCACGCCGATGGAGCCGCTCCAGTCGAATGGCAACAGCGTGACCATGCCCGGCACGCGTCCGCCGACCGAACCGACGTCGCCGGTGCGGTCGGAATCGTGGCCTGGCGCCGCGCCGATCAACACGTCCGGAATCCGGCAAATCTCCCACTCCGAAATGCCGCCGGCCGATCAACTGCAATTTCCTTCCAGTTCCCGGCGCCTGGCCATGGTCGGCAACGAGCCGATTTTGGAAAGCGACATCATTGGCGTCGTCAACCGAATCCTGGAAGCCAACAAAGACCGCATTCCGCCGGAACAGGTTGCGTCGGTCCGCGAAGACCTGATTAGGAAGCAATTGACCGGCTACATCCAAAACAAGCAGATTTATTTGGACGCCAAAAACTCGATTCCCGCCGAAAGTTGGCCGGGCGTCGAAAAGCAATTGACCAAGGCGTTCGAGGAGAGCGAGCTAGCCCGGCTGATGAAACAGGAGAACGTGGCCAATCGGCGCGAGCTTGAAGCGAAACTCCGCAAGTTCGGCTCGTCGTTGGAACGCGAAAAACGGATGTTCATGGAACAGGCAGTGGCCATGGACTGGGTGAAGCAGCAAGTCAAAGGCGAGGAGGATCCCACCTACGACCAGATGGTCACGTATTATCACCAACATCTGTCGGAATTTAACAAGCCGGCCAAGGCAAAATGGGAAGAGATCGCCGTTCGCATCTCGAAATACCCGACCGAGGCCGAGGCGAACGGCGCGATTGCGCAGTTTGGCAACGAAGTGGTCTTGGGCGGCGTCGCGCTCGCCGAAGTGGCCAAGAAGAATTCGGACGGCGCCACGGCGGCGGCGGGCGGACGTTGGGAATGGACTAGCAAGGGGTCGTTGGTGAGCAAGGAGATCGACAAGGCCCTGTTCACGTTGCCGGTAGGCCAGCTCAGCCCGATCCTCAAAAGCGAGAGTTACTTCCACATCGTTCGCGTCACCGACCGCGAGGACGCCGGAACGTTGCCGTTTTTGGACGCCCAGGTGGGAATACGCGAGAAGATCGTTCGCCAACGCTTTGAGAAACAGAGGAGCGAGTATCTGGCGAAAATCGCGGCGAAAGTGCCGGCGACGACGATTTTCGACCAACCAGCCGCGACTGCCGCCGCGCCCGCTTCGACCGCCGCGCCTGCTTCGACCGCCGTGCCGCAAATGTCCGCCTTCCCACAACAACGGCTGCAATAGGCTGGAAAACGGGCATTCTTCCGCCGCCCTTACGCTTGCGGCCGCCTTCGGCTACAATATGCAAGTTGATTCCGCGTCCAGAGAGCCGATCCGTGGCAACAAATCCAGAACAAACCGATCCTCCGCCCATCGACCAATCGATCGACCTGAAAAATCCCGCGCTGGCCGCCTTGCTGGCGTGGCTGATACCAGGCTTAGGCCATTGGTATCAGGGCCGCCGGGCGAAATCCGTCCTGTTTTTCGTCTGCATCATGGGCCTGTTCGTCTACGGCGTCTATCTGGGCAGCGATACCAAAAAGTACGCCGCCGCCGACATTTATCCCTACTACACCGACCAAAAAGGCAACGTGATTAAGGAACTCGATCGCCCCATCCGGCTCGGCTACGGCCGGGCGGTATACGCTTACTGGAACAGCGACAGCGTGCGATGGCATTATCTGTGCCAAATCGGCGTCGGCCTGCCGGCGTTGCCCGCCTTGATCCAATCGCGCCTGATGAACGACCACCGCAAGGTGTTGTGGGGCGGCTTCATGGCGCCGCCGCGGCCGGTCGATATGTCGCCGAGCGACCCCAACTTCGACCAACCAACCGAACACGAACTGAACCGCCTGCTGCATCGCCGTTTCGAGTTGGCCGGTTTTTTCACCATGGTGGCCGGCTTGCTCAATATCCTGGTCATTTACGATGCCTTTGCGGGACCGTTCATTGCGCGGCCAGTCACCAAAAAAAAGGATGAAGAGCCAGTCGAGTCAAAGTCTGAGTCAATGTCGTGAGCCAAGCCATGAACCCAGCCATGTTCCATCCGCTTTTCGCGTTCGACATCTGGAACCTCGACCTTTGGTACGCCGTGCCGGCCATCATGGCCACGAGCTTGGTCTATGCCGCCACGCGGCATGAGCGCCTGCGGCCGATCTTGTTCCAAGCCGTGCATTCGATCGTTTGGATCACCGGCTTCATGGCCATCGTTTTCGCGGTGATTCAGTTCGTGCCCTATTTGTTCCCATGACTGATCTTCTGCCCGACGCCGATTGGCTCCGCGCGTTTCGACGCCGCCTGCCGGCTTGGTTCGATCGGCATGCAAGAAAACTTCCGTGGCGCGAAAACCGCGATCCCTACCGCGTTTGGCTGAGCGAAATCATGCTCCAGCAAACCCAGGTGACCACGGTCATCGACTACTTCAACCGCTTTTTGGCCGCGCTGCCGACCGTCGAATCGCTCGCAGCGGCCGACGAACACGACGTGCTGCGATTGTGGGAAGGCTTGGGCTACTACCGCCGCGCTCGCCAACTGCACGCGGCGGCGAAAATCATCGCCGCCGAACACGCCGGCCGCTTTCCGCGCGAGCCCGCCGCGCTCCGCCGTTTGCCGGGCGTCGGCCGCTATACCGCCGGCGCGGTCCTCTCCATCGCCTTCGACGGCCGCCAGCCGATCTTGGAAGCCAACACCGTTCGGCTATTCAGCCGACTTTTGGCCTACGACGGCGATCCGCATTCGACCGCCGGCCAGCGCGTGCTTTGGGCGATGGCCGAGGCCGTGCTGCCCAAATCCAAAGGTTCCGGCCGGATGAATCAGGCGTTGATGGAATTGGGCAGCGAAGTTTGCACGATCCGCTCGCCGCACTGCGAAACGTGCCCCGTGGCCGAGTTGTGCCGGGCGAATCAGCAAGGGCGGCAACAGGAAATTCCGCGGCCGAAAATAAAACCGCCGATCGAGCCGGTGCGCGAGGCGGCCGTCGTGGTTCGCCGGCGCGGCCGCGTGCTGCTGGTGCGTTGGCCGGAAGGCCGCCGCTGGGCCGGCCTTTGGGATTTTCCGCGTTGCCCGATCCACGCGACTCGCCCGGCCGACGTTCGCCGCGAATTGGTCGAGGCCGTCGCCTCGCTCGCTGGCGCGGCGATTTCGCCCGGCCGATGCGTCAAAACGCTGACGCACAGTGTCACTCGCTATCGCATCACGTTGGAATGTTACGAGGCGGAGTTTTTGGAGATCGACAAAACGGCGAAAAACCCGCTGGAAACCCGGTGGCTGCGGCCGGCCGAGTTGGAAAACTATCCGCTCAACAGCACGGGCCGGAAATTGGCGCGGCTTTTGGCCGTCGCGTAGTGTCTCGCTGACGCGTCATGGACCACAGACACGGAGGAAAGAAAAGGAACCACGGCTAAACACAAATTTTTAGGAACACTAATTTTCACTAATCGTCGCTAACAAAACAATAAACGGAGATTTGGGAGAATTAGTGTTCTTTTATCTGGGTGGTTCCTCTCCAGTGTCTTGCATGCTTTCCGCGTCTCCATGGTGTTTTTTATGGTTAATATTACCCAGCAGCATCACGGGGCGGGAACGAGCAGTTCGGGGTTATCGACCCAAATCGCCAAATAAGGCCGTTTTGCATTACGGCGTTCCAGTAGAATCAAAAACGGAGCATCGAAAATATACTCCCGTGGCCCGTCGCTCTCCCCTTGGGCCGTCTTTGCCATAATCGCTCCTTGCGATTTCAGCACGGCGCCGCGCTCGTCGAGCCGGAAACGAATCGCTTGCAAAGCCGCGATGATGCGCATATCTTGCAACGGGCCTGGCGTGGTGATGGTCTTGCCTTCAAGTTCACGATACTGTCGCCGCAGATCAAAATTCAGGATCGGAACAACGAACGTGTCCCGCATCCCCAACAACGATTCCCGCCATTTTCCATCGTCATTCACCATGCGAGACTGAACCGTTTTGACGGTCTTTTCGAGCGTTTCGGACGGCGGAATCTTTGCTAAAACAATCCGCTCGCTTGCATCCTTCGGCTGCAATTCGACGATGAAGTCGTCCTTGTTTTGGTAATCCCAAATGACAACCTGCTCCGTCGCGTGAGCCTCGGCAGCCACGTAAGTGGTCCTGGGCCGCAGCCCGAACGACGCCGTCGGCTTGCCGCCAAATGTCAGCGGCTCGGTTAGCCGCTTGAATGGATGCTCAAACTGCAACTCGCGGAACAGATACGCATAGGCGAGCCAGCCGTTGGGCGGCAGCTTGGGTTCGATTTCGTTGAGAAGATCTGGAGTTGCCGCGCCGCGAAATTTTTGATCGAGTTCTTTGCGAACTTTCTGGAGAACGCCGTCTTTCAATGGGCCGGAAACGAGCACGCAACTGGCAGCGTCCACGTCGCCAATATCGGCGGCCTTTCGATTGAGCGACGCCACCATTGGCGGCTCGTCTTTCAGACGAATATCGCCGCCGGCGTAGCGGCAACCTTCATTCCAAACGAGTTGGAACGTCGAACACCACACAACGCTTTTGCCCGGCTTGATCGGCAAGTCGAGATACGGCGTGACGACCGTGTCGGCCAGTTTGTCGGCATCGGCCTTGAGCGACGGCACGCCCGCGATTTGATCGTGATAGAACGGCGAGACGCCCCACCAATAAATGACCACGCCGAAAACACCAATGACAAAGATTGCGACAGCCGTTCGACGGAACTTCCAAGATGCAGTCGTCATGACATTGAGCCAGTTCTTCCTGGCGGCCAGTGATTTGTCGTTCCACCCATTGCTACGGCGGGCAATATAGCGGGGATTCCGCGACGTTGTCAAGCAAATTCCATGAAACGCGAACGTGGCGCATCGCGTGAAAGCCGAATAAGAACGGAATGGCGGCGAGAAACATTGCCCGATTCTCTTGCCGAACACCCGAAATGGGGATAAAGTAGAGGTATGCCAGTCGATAAATCCAACGACCGGGTGCGGCGGATGTTCGGCGAAATCGCCCACCGTTACGATTTCTTGAACCGCCTGCTTTCGCTCGGCATCGATCGCTCGTGGCGGCGCAAAACCGTGCGGCTCGTTCCGCCGAATGGCGACGCGCCGGTGCTCGACGTTTGCACCGGCACGGCTGATCTGGCGTTGGCATACTGGCGGGCGTCGGGCCGAACGGCGTCGGTCGTCGGCGTCGATTTCTGTCTGCCGATGCTGGCCGTCGGCCGCGACAAATGCCGCAGGGCCGGCGCCGATTCGCACGTCACGCTGCTGGAAGCCGACGCGCTGCACCTGCCGTTTCCCAACGACAAGTTTCAGATCGTTTCCGTGGCGTTCGGCCTGCGAAACGTCGCCGATACCGACGCCGGGCTGCGTGAAATGGTTCGCGTATGCCGGCCCGGCGGACACGTGGCCGTGTTGGAGTTTTCAACGCCCACCGTCCGGCCGCTCGGCGCGATGTACGGCTGGTATTTTCGCCGCGTGTTGCCGCGCATCGGCCAACTGCTGGCCAGAAACTCGCAAGCGGCGTACAATTATCTTCCGCAAAGCGTCGGCCAATTTCCGCAAGGCGAAGCGTTGACCGATCGAATGCGCGCCGCCGGATTGTGCGACGTGCGGTTTTATCCGTTCACCTTCGGCGTGGCAACGCTGTACGTGGGAAAAAAGGGGCTAGGGGCTAGGGGCTAGGGAAACAGAGAATGAAGACTGAAGAACAAAAAATGAAAACTGAAAACATGTGGGGCAGAGACGCCGCCAAACATTCTAGTCCCGAATCTCCCTCAACCCTGGACCCGGAACCCCTATCTCTAGCCCCTAATCCCTAGCCCCTAGCCCCTATTATGAAACGCAATATCGTCGTGGCGATTACCGGAGCGAGCGGAGCGGCGTATTCCGTGCGGCTGCTGGAAGTGCTGTTGGCCGCCGGATGCGACGTGCATCTTACGATCAGCGACGCCGCCAAGATCGTGCTCGAACGAGAAATGGGCCTGCATGTCGATCTCGAGCATTTTTCGCCCTCCATGCTCATGCTCGACAACGGCGAAACGCTGCGCGACGTCAAATTGCTCGTCTTGCGAAACGTGGCCGGCATTTCCGGCGATTCGAGCAACGTGTTGGGCGTCGGCGCCGGCGAGCCAGGCGCGCTGCACTACCACCACTTTCGCGATTTTCTCGCTCCCATCGCCAGCGGCTCCTTTCCGACCGACGGCATGGTCGTTTGCCCTTGTTCCAGCGGCACCCTCGGCTCGATCGCCAACGGCGCCGGCTCCAATCTGATTCATCGGGCGGCCGACGTTCACTTGAAAGAGCGTCGCAAGCTAATCTTGGTCCCTCGCGAAACGCCGCTTTCGCTGGTGCATCTTCGCGCCATGCAAGCGGCCGCCGAGTCGGGCGCCATTCTCTTGCCGGCCATGCCAGGCTTCTATCACGGCGTGAAACTCATCAGCGATCTGGTCGATTTCATCGTTGCCCGAATTTGCGATCAGCTTGGCGTTGCCAATTCGCTCATCGAGCGATGGGAGGAAAAGGGAAGAGGGATTGTGGATTAGGGATTAGAGATTGGAAAGCTGCTTGGGTTTTGCAAGAACTGATAACTGACTACTGACTACTGATAACTTTTTTCATGGCCAACCGCGACAACCACTACGAAGCGGCGTTCGAGGAGTTCCTGCGAAGCCGCGGCGTGCCGTATGTGGCGGTCGATGAGGCGAAACGAAGCCTCCTGAGCAACGGATCGTCGATCAAAAGCCTCGATTTCATCGTCGCCGCGCCTCGCCAAACCACGTGGCTGGTCGATGTCAAAGGCCGGCGATTTCCGTCGGGCGACGTGCAAAAACAGTATTGGAACCGTCTAGCGCAAACCCACAAGTTGACTTGACGGAGATAACGCCTTTTGCCAGTCTGCGGTATCGTTCCCCGTCCTGTTCCCAGAATAAAGAAACGTCGGAAACAAGCTCTTTTACGGCTGCTCGGACTAGGGCGGGGTTGGCGGTATTCAGCTTGTCGCGTAGCCGCTTGATCTGGGAAATAGCCCGCTTGGCTATCCCCGCCGAGTCGTTCCCATTGGGACACGTCGCGGCGTCCTCTAGCTCGGCCTGTAGCCTGTCTCGTTCCTTCCGCCATTTGGTCAATAGGTCGGATAGCTCCGGCACGTTGGCAGAATCGGCCAGCAAGAGGTTTTCGGACCCCTTCGCTATCTTCTGGTCCAGGGCGGTTATCTTCGTCTGTGCGGCCTTTGCTGCCCCTTGGAAGCCGCGCTTGCTCTTTTCCAGCCGGTGAATTGCCGCCTTGATCTTTTCGACGTTCTCGGGTGCCTGTAGCCACTTGTCGAGGAAACCAAGAACATATCCTTCGATTTGTTCCTTGCGGATCGAATAGACCTTGCATCGGCCGTCGTTGGCTCCTGGGCATCGGTAGTATCGCCGATTTGATTTCTTAGATGCTTTCTGCCCACATAGAGCGCGGCCGCAATGACCGCAATGCAGGACGCCACGGAGGACATAATCGCTGGTTCTCGGTCTGCTGCTGGCGGTGGCGCGGTCGGCCAGCTTGGCTTGCACCCGCTTGAACGTGTGGGCGTCGACAAGGGCCTCGTGTTGGCAGTCGGCCACAATGGGAGCGATTCGACTTGCCTTGCCATTGGCAACCATGATTTCGCCGTCGTCGCCGACTTGGTGGTATTTGCCGCCGCGTTTCTCGCCGAACGCCTTCACCCCTCGATAGACGTTGTGCGCCAGGATGTAGCGAACGGTGCTTGAGTTCCACCCATTGCCGCGAGGGGCGGGTGTTCCACGGCTGTTCAATTCCTTGGCTATCCCCCGGAGACTACAATCGCTGTTTGCGAAAAAGTCCATCATCCACTTGACGGTGGAGACCTTTTCGGAATCTTCGGATGGCTCCAGCTTGACGGTCCAGCCCTTCGGCTTATTGAACTTTTCGCCGTAGCGAACGCGGCGGGCGAGGTTTCCAGATTCGTCGTAAAATACTCGGTCATAGCCGTAGGATGGCTGCACAATCAGTTGCCCCGTCTTGGCCGATGCAATGCGGCCGCGTAGCACGTTGCGGGACAGGTCAAGAAGGTATTGGTGTTTTCCCTCTTGAATTATCGAGTACATCATCCGGCCGGTGAACGTGTTCCAATCAACGACGCCCTGGGCTTTGGTGACGAGCCACACCCCGGCCTCGCGTAGCGGAAAAATGTACTTTCCGGCCTCAATGCTGTCGAAACGGGCGAATCGGTCTTGATCCCAACAGATAATTGCGGCAAAGTCTCGTTTTTCAACGGCATCGCGTAGCATCTGTTGGAAGCCCGGCCGCTTGGGGCTGTCGCCGCTGATTCCTTCGTCAATGTATTCGCGGATGATACGGCAATTATTGGCGATTGCCAGCTTTGCGGCTTCCTGCCGCTGCTGCGCCGGTGAGGCATCCTGCTTTAGGCTGCTCATGCGGATGTAGGCAACGGCCGGGGTCGGTGTCGCTATTTGCGTCGGCTTCGTCTGCCTTATCATGTCACACCTATTTTGCAAAAGCCATATTGGGCCAGCCAGCCAAGTTGTCTTATTCCTCGCCCGCTACCCACCGAATTCCATCCACTTGCCCAACGCAAGCTCCATCATCTATTTGCAGCGAAATTTTCTTTATTTGTTCGTAGGAAAGCAATCCATCGCTAGAACAAGTAAAGTCTTTAGCGGTTCTCACTGGTACGTAATGCAATACGATTGTCGGAAATCCTTCGGCCGTAACATCCTTTTTAATTTCTACAATATATGTGGGTTTATCGTAATCCGACCCTGGAACTGTTTTGCCAGTTGGCAAACGACACCTCAACAAGCCAATCACCTTAGAGTAGCTCCTGTCAAAAACATCTGCCGTTTGTTGTGACCGAGATTCTTTTTCTGAGGGAAAGTCAGCGTACAATTTCACTCTGGTTACCAGACCAAATGTTCCTTCGCATTGCGCGTGAACTGGCGGGACACAAACTTTTTTGCACTCCCCGGTAAGTTTGTCGCGATCGTCATCTGCAAATGGTTCATGGTGTGGTATACGCACAAGCTGTGCAACTTGCCATTGTCCACTGGGCATCGGTGTAATTGTGCGTTCTGGTTTTATGGCCATTATAATCTTCCTCAATAGCGATGGTTTAAGATGCAACTGAATTTTCAAATGACTTTTTCACGCCACATTAACCCGCTTTGGCTTTGTCAACCTCATCCCGAAATAGTCGGCCAGCTTGTCGGCCGTTTCCAACTTCAGGCCCCGTTCTCGGGTCGCAAAGCGTTGGACGATGGCGTAGTTTATGCCTGCGTCCTTGGAAATTCGATAGAGCGTCAACCCGCTCCCTTTAATCGCGTCAATCAGTTGGTTTGTCATGCTCATGGCAATTTTTCCTTTCGCCCTGATTATACGCCTATCGTTCTATATGTCAATTGGCGAATTGTGGTTTTTTGATAAAACTTTTGCAAGGTTTTCCCGGCTTTCCTATTTTGCCTGTCTCTTCCACGGCCTTGGCAAGTTCCGGCGTGCCCTTGCCGAGAACCTTGGTTGCGTGGTCGATGAGCGAACCGGATACGCCGACGGCCTTCCCGGCTGCATCGCGGGCATCGCCCCTGGAAACCTCCGGTAATGTTATCGGGGGTTTATCTTTGCTTGGTCGTCCGCTCAGTGCGGCGTGTCGTTCCTTGGCCAGCTTATCGAAAAGCTCTCGCGCCTTGGCCCCTACCACGGCAAGCTTGCTCGGAAGCGCGGGATTTCTGCTCTTTGATAGGTGTGGCTCTTTTGGCCCCAACCTGTTGCGGCCTTCCGCGTCCAGCTTCTTTGCCCCCTTCCACCTGTCGTTTCTTCGCTTCTTCCGCGAAGTGCTCTCGAATCTTCGCCGCCACCATCGCACGCTGGGATGCGTTCCGACGGCCCTGGACGGCTCGATAGTCGTCTTAGACCGTTCCGACGCAAATTTCGCTCTCACAAGGCGCGCCAGAGGTGTGTTGAAAACCGTACTTGGCACTCAACGTGCGAAGTCGTTCCCGTTCGGCGTCCGATACTACTCTTCGCCGCCGTGGATGAAGCAAAGCCGCCACGGCGTCGAATTGGTCAACCGGAAATACAACCGTCACCCCATCGTCACCGTCTTGGCGGACGGTCATCGCCCGGCCTTTCGTGAAAAACGCCGTTCGCAGTCCGGGCAGTAAATGCCGACGTTCGCCGGGTTTGTTTTCGGAATGAAACAACCGAAACATTCCGATGGGCTGGCCGTCTCCGCGTGGATCGCCGCGCGGTGGGCAAGCTCGTCGCGGCAGTCCTGGCATATTTCCCAACGACCGGCGCCGGGCTGTTTTCCGCACGAGATGCACGTCGAATCGGTCGAATATGGGTCTTTTTCTCTCATAAGCAGCTATCTTTCCTAGTGTGACGCTCTGGGCGTCGATCCTGTGCGTTCCGATGGGCTAACTGGTGTTTTGATACCTCCAAAACAACGGCCCCTAAAATCGCATGGCGTTCCTCGCCCTGATTGCCTTTCGCCACTCACGCCCCAATTTTTCAACTCGCTGATGACAACGATTGCAAACCGGAATTAATCCTTCGTCGTTCGGATACATCGCGCCTCCGTCGCTCACTGGCTCTAAATGGTGTGGCACGTCCGTTAGTGTCGTTCGGCCTTCGATCTCGCATACGACACATAGCGGATGAGTCCGCTTGTACGTCCGTGCGAATTGCGCCCATCGGCTATCGTAGCCGCGCTCTGCCGATGACGGCCGGTTGTCTGTCTTGCCTCCACCTGCGCCGCAAACGGTGCAGCGTTTGTCGCGGATAATTCCACGGCAACCGGGCTTGCGACATGGGCGGGATGGAGCGTTGGGCATTTTAATCATCGGGGTCGATGGTTCGGATCGGCGGTTGGTCGCGGCGGTTCTGACGGCGCTGGGCGAACATCTCCAACAGCATCACGATAGCGTTTATAATCCGTTCGACCATTTCAGACTTTCGTAATTTTTGCGGCCTAGTGAAACCATTGGGGCAATTCCGCCATGAATACTTGAACTTCGCCGCTCAGTTTGCATCGGCTGGCGTCGGATAGCCAATAGCGTGCGAAACTCTCAGCGAAATACTCGAACGGAAAGATTCGCTGGTCAGCGAAACATTCCACCCGGCCAGCCGTAACTTCAGCTTTCCAAATTGATCTCCAGCGCGGATCGTGCGAGATTGCTTGACGGTCGAGAACATTGTCCAGGAGGTGCGCAAATTCATGCAAAACTGTTGCCTGAAAATCGTTGGCGTCGGCGGCCACGGCCGCAAGCCGTTCGTTCGCAATCCCTCGCGGTTTATCTTTTCGGTGGAAGTCAGGATGCCGCGCTGCATCAACACCCGAAACAAGCTCGATTCGTTTTCCGCTCGAAAACACGGCTTTAAGAAAAACTCGCGGCAATCGCCGCAAGGCTTGCTTTGCGAACAATACTTGCGAAGCTCGCGGCTGCTGCTGTCCAGCGACGGCCGCCGCCGAAATGCCTGGGACTTCGCCGCCGTCGAGGATGTCGTCAACCATCGCGTCAACATCGCCGGCAAGTATTTTTAAGCGTAGGCGTCGCGGATCGCGGCTGGCGTCGTATCTGGTGGGCAACGGTGGCACCGTGTAGACTATTCGACCATCGGCATAATGCCAGCCGTCGCTAACGTGACCGCGATATGTGGGCGCTGTTGTGAACATGTTGATTTGCAAAAGCCCGGCGTGCCGGTGGGGCTGGCGTTTCAACAGCCCACGCCGGCCGCCGGGGGAAAAAATCAGTTGATAAAAGTGACCGATGATCCTGGGTCGGCATTTTTGGAAGTGAGGTATAGCCCCGTCAACCGAGTTCGGTCACACTGAAAAACCCTCTCCCGAAAACCCGCTCCGAGTTTGTTGCTGGTCGCCCATTTTCCGCGCGTTGGTTCGTAGCCAATCGACGCGCCCGCCCCCGATGTTGCTGCGAGTTGACGGGCAACCATACCGAGCGCAACCGGAAGGCGAACATGCAAGAGTAGCCCATCCACGGGGAACTGTTGGACGTGTTCCGACCGACCTTGGCCGCGCGTTAGGTGGAGTTGATCGCCGGCGGCAATTTTTGTCAGTGTGAACATTTTCGCGGACAGTTTGCCGATTTCGCGGCCTTCCAAAAAAACGCCGATATCGGCGATGTTCTCGCGCATCGGAAAATCTGGTACCGCCTCGGGGAGCAATTCCGAAAATCCATAAACGTCTTCGTCATAAACAGGTTCAAGCGGAATGAACGCTTGCAATACCGGGCCTTGCTGTTGCATCGCGGATCGTCCGCCGCTGTAAGTCGTATTGGTTCTCATTCTTAATTTTCCTTTTTTTGTGAGAAGCCCCGCCCGGTTTCTGGCCGGGCAGGGCGTGGTGTGTTGGGTTATTTTAGAAGCTCACGATTGGTTTCGCGGTAGGCCGCCGCGTTCATGGATCGAACCGCCGACGGCAACGAGCCGCATGCGCTGAAATTGCAAAGCAAACGATTCCGAATATCGTTCAATCCGCCTGCCTGCAAAATCTTGTGGGCGAGTTGGGTTTCGTCGTCCCACGCCGATTTGAGTGCCAGCGCCGTCTCGACAATCCGCCGCCGTGCCGCTCGATGCTCGGCTTCATAATCGGCGTAGATTTCCGTCGAAAGTCGAATCCGCAAGCTTCTCGTCGTCTGGTCGTGCTGCTCGGCCGCCACGCGGACTGCCTCACGCCGTTCGGCAAGCGATTCGTTCGACGCCGTGGCGGCTGTCGGCCTGCCGAGCAACTCGTCGGCCATTGTTGCGATTCGTGTTTCCTGGCGAGTCGAGTCATGTCCGCCGTTGCCGGCGTTCAACATTTCCGCCGCGATTGATTTTGCCTCTTTGTCGAGGCGTGCTTTCGTTTCGACGGCTTGTTGCCACTCGACAAAATCGTCAAGCGTGCGGTGGCTAGAGGTTCCTGGTTTCTTTGTGAAATTGACCATGATGGTCTCCTATGGTTTTGCCCTCTCGGGCGGTTGTGCCGACGGCGAAGTACCGCCGGCGTGATTCGTTATTTGCCGATAGCGGCCCAGCGTGCATCATCGGCGGCAAGGGCTCGCTCCTCCTCTGCCGATAGCAGATTGTGCGATGCCAGATATTCGCGTTGTACGTGCCCGCTGGGTGCCTCCCTGTTGCGCCTGCTGATCCCGCCAACTCGGCCGGCGTCTGACAGTTGCCACGTAAAAGACGGCTCGGGAAGCGCTTCCGTCCTCGACCACTTCCACCACGCCCACGGGCGAGTGCCGGGATTATTTTCGACGTGTTCGCTGGTCAGCTTTGTGCCGACCTTCGCCCATATCGCTTGCAATTCCTCAATTGAGGAAAAATCGAGTGCTTCGCCGTTCTCGCCGTGACTATAAACAACGCCACGGAGTAACAGGGTGCGAATGTGGCTATCAATAATCATGCTTTCCTCTGTTGTTGTAGCAACGTCGCCGCGCTCTGGTTCGCCTGTAATGGTGCGATTTTAATTCGTGCGCGTGCCGCCGGTGACAAGCCAAGTTCCTGACCGTATCGCAGCATCAATTCCGCTGCTTTGTTGGCGACGGTGAGCCACGGGCTGACAGTTGCAAACCCGGCGGGACTTTTGACTACTTCGCCCGTTTTCGCTATCTCGCTTCCGCCTTGTCTCGTCGCGCCGCGGCGCTGCAATAAATCGCCAATGCTTCGCCGTCGAGTTCGGTAAGCACGCGGACCTTAGCCAGTCGCGCCGCAAAGTATCTCCATAATTTGCGGGCCGTTTTATCCATTCCCGTCGGCGCTTTCGGAATGGCGGCTTCCGGCATAGGTGTGTTGGCGTGGCGGTCTTTTCTGTACGTATTTTGTGCAATGTGAATCGCCGTCGGTATCGGTTTTCTGCCTCGCATTATTTTTTGGCCTCCGAAAAAAGCTCATTCATCCACGAACGATGGAAAGCGGCCAAGCCATCGTCGGCGAAGATACTCGTTTGTTCAAGTGAGGCACATGACCGTAAATTGCTCGACGACTCTACAACAAAGTTTTTTCCGTCTGTCATTTCGATCACAAGTATTTTCGCATGTTGCAACAGGGCAATTATTCTCGCACCACGGCGACCGAGTTCAATCGTCAACCGTTCGCAATTCTCTTTTTCCAGCGAACGAAAGTAAACCGAAAAAATAAAGTCCAGTTTTTCCACCTGGCCGGCGTCAAGCATTGCCGCAAGGGCTTCCACATTGGCCGTCGAAAACCCGAGCGTACAAATTGACAAGTGCCGGATTTTTGCGGGCGCTCGCATGTTCAATACGGCCTCGATCACATTAAAAAGTGCGAATCTTTTTGCCGTCAATAAATGCAGCACGGTGCCCGGTTGGGGAAGTTCGCTGATGTCCTCGATTGCATTCACAAGTTGCCGGGCGTCTTTCATAATCGCCCTTTTCGTTTGGGAGACGTGACGACGTGGAGGGCCGAACTGCCGGGAAACGTCCTTTTCCAGCCCGGGTAATTCATCGAATACCGGCCGGAGCGTGTCGAGGTCGAGCGATTTTAAGCTGTCGGTCCAACTCATTTTTTTCCTTTTTGGTCCCAAAGCCCCAATTTCGCCATAAAAACGTGCCACTGTACAATGCGGTATTTTGGCAAAACTTTCCCTTGGTTTACCCCCCCTATGGCGTACCCCCTCATTCCCCTGGCTTAAATCTGTCTCGCTCTCCGAGCCAGCCGTCATACGACGATTCGGCCGCCTCGGCTGTCGCAAGAGCGCGGCCGATTGCCGCAACCCTCTCGGATCGTCGCTCGTGGTCCTCGTGCCGTTGCGTGTCGATCTGACGCCACGCGAGAGGCATAAAGCCGACGATGCGGTTGAACGGCTTCATGCGGGCACCTTTTGCCCTTGCTGCTGCAACTGCTCGGCGACTTGGGTTTCGACGGCCGAGTCGAAGTATCGCAACCCATTCAATTCGAGTTCGGGTCGAAGCTCCAGGGTGTCGATCGCCTTTTCGATTCGGGCCGGCGGCTGCTGTAGTCGTTCGGTCATTTTTCCAACTGTAAAAAGTTTCATAGCAACGATTTCCTTTCAATTGTGAATCTACCATGCCTACGGGCGCGGGTTGCCAAATCCTGGCAGTCATTCCGTTATGATGAAAAAATGATGCTTGCAAGTTCGGCAGTTTGTTGTTGTGCAAGTCGAGCCGTCGCCCTGGTTTTTTCCTCGGGTCGTATGTAAATCATCGGAGCCGCATTTGGGACATCTTGCCCGTTCGATGAAGACATACCGATCACTTTCGGCCGCGTCGGTTGTGGTGGTGCTGGCGGTCATCGGCGTGTTGCCTCCAAGTGGTCGGCCGTTGTCACGCCAGGGATGCGCGCCAGTTCGATGAGGCACTTGGCTCGCGTTTCGGTATCGTCCGGGGTGGAACACATGCGTTCCACTTGCTCGGACTGCACGCCGCGCTCGAGGTCATCAAGTCGATCTAGGTTTGGTAGCGCGTGCATGGGTTTATACTTTCTGCCGAACGATGGGCTTTCCGGGTTTGCAAACGTGAGCGACGGCCTCGGGGTCGGTCTGTCGCCACACCGAAACGAGATAGCCGCTCTCTCGAAATGGTCCGTCGGCACAATGAGCCACGCGATGAGTTTTCACGCTGGCATTGTCGGCCGGGTCCCAGCCGTGGAAATGAAACCTTTTGCAATGCGGGCACCACACCGACAACTGAGCCTCGCGCGATTGCCAGCCCGGTTGGCCGGGAATGTCTCGCCACGGGAAAAGCTCAATTAGGGTTCCTCGAAAAAGTGGAAGATTCATCGTTTTTTCCTTTGGGGGGTTAGTCGAGCGATTCTCGCCTGACGTTCGTCGTTTTTCGATTGCTCGAATAGACTACGCTGTTTTCCTGGCCGGCCCTGCTCGATTTGTTCGACGGTATCTGGCAAAGCGTCCTCTTTGGGAATCCACCCGCCCGGTTTTTCTTTCTGTTCACAACCGCCTTTCGATGAGGGCACACCACCAGCCGCCCGCCCACTATTACATAGTGGAGCGGGCCGGTGTGTGTTGGCCACTCGCCCGGCTTTGCGGGCCGGTGTGGCGGGCGGGTGTGGGCGGGTGTTAATTTTCTTGGTCATCGCGTACTTTCCAACCTTCATAGGTTTGGCCGTTTGTCTTTGTCACGGTCGCCTCTTGTAGTGTGTCGTCGGCAACAAGGGTGGCAAATGCCCTACCGAAACGAGCATGGCCACATTGGCATCGCTCGCGTAGGGCAGTTTTGCTTTCTGGGGATTTCAACTTGACGGCTATGTCAACAATTTCCCGGCGGTCGGAAGCCAATACTTCTTGTTTGCGGGCCTCTCGGTCGGCCTCTTTTTTTCCGCTTGTCGCTGTTTTGATTTCGGTCGAATCTAAAACCGTGACATTCCATTGCCGATCAGTGCCCTGCTGGTAGATGCCCTCCGCGACATCCAGACCCCACAGTCCGCCGTGTCCGGCGCTGCCGCCCACGGATAGGTGAAGTCGATGGTTGCCGCTGCCCGGCTCGTATGCTTCCCGCCGCGAAAGCAAAAGCCATTGTCTCGCCATTTCCGCAAAACCGCTCCAAGAGATTGCAGAGAGTTCAACGGGCTGAAAATCGTTGGCCGATCCCTTTTTTACGTGGTGAAGTAAAATTAATGTGCAACCGCGTTCTTGGCATAGTTCGCTCACCCGTCGCAATAACTGCCCTTGGATAAAAAGGTTTCCTGCTTCCGCCCCATCCATCGCCATAAAAACCGGGTCAATAAAAAGCACTTCGAGCGCGTGTTCCAAAATCACGGCGTCGATCGCTTTTAGGTGGTCAGGGCTGCCGATCTGGGGGACGCGGTCAGAGATAATCAGATTGCGAACCCCTGCCGGATCGTGGCCGGCGGCCCGTGCAATGCGTCGAACCGTTTCGGCCAATGTCGGCAATCCAGATTCGCCACTCATAAAACCGACGGCAACCGGCTCGGCAACCTTGAAACGTCCAAGGAAATGGCCAGCCGTGGCAAGCGAAAACGCCATATCGAGCGCGATGGATGTTTTCAGGGCTTTTTGCGGCCCGGCAATGACAAGTGGTTGCCCCGCCGCCATGATGCCGTCGATAAGAAAACGGATGTCAAATTGTGTGGCAACAAGGTCGGCGCATGTTCGCAACTTGTAGTCGAGGGTCTTACGCTCGCCGCCGTCGGCCTTTTGATCTTCCGCGTCGGCCACCTTGACAATTTCGGCGTCAAGCACCTGTAGCTCGGCGACCGGTACATCGAAGTGAAGTGCGGCGCGTTGCAATAGCTGTTCCCGCTGAAAACCGCTATTCACGTCGATGGAATCGCGGTATTCATCCTCGCCGTTTCTCAGAACGATAAGACGTTGCGGCTTTCCATTTTTTAGGCCGGTGAAAACTTCGATCATCTCGCGTCCCTCCTTGCTCGGGCAATTGCGACCGGGGCCGGTTTATTCTCTTCGCGGAATTCGCGCAGTCCCTGCAAGATTCTTTTTTGGTAGAGCGCATCGTCGGCCATTTCCGGCGTTACCTTTTCATGGAAACCAAGAGCGCGACATTGGCCGGGGATGAAAAGCTCCCGATAAGGTCGCGGCATTGTGCCCTCGTGGTAGGCGTCGATTAGATTTGCCTCTTCGGCGGTTTCGTCGCCGACAAAAAGCCGATTGACAAAATGCACGTCGATGTTGTCGCCGGCGTAGACTTCAACCAGGC
>CAZWNM010000003.1:0-19529 GCA_964635765.1 uncultured Planctomycetaceae bacterium
GTCGACGCGCGGCGCTCGACATTTTCAGCCGCTGCACGATCGACGGCTTCGCTTTCGACGCCGAAGTGGTCGTGTTGACGCATCGGTTGAATCTGCCGTTCCGCCGCGTTCCCGTGACGCTGGTCAACGAGTTCTCCTCGACGCTTTCGTTGCGGCGGAATGCGTTGCCGATGTTGCTCGACGTGATGAAGCTCTGGGTGCGCAACCACACCGGCCGCGCCGCGCCCGACCCGCAATTTATTTTCGCCGAAAGCGAACAGGAACGTCGCGCGGCGTAAACAAAACAATGGCTTCCCGCCTTTTCCTTCATGCCGACGATTTCGGAATGAGTCGGGCCGTTACCGACGGGATTCTGCGCGGGTTTCGACAAGGACTGCTGACGAGCACTTCGCTTCTAGCCAACGCGCCCGATGCCGAACGGGCGGTCGAAGAGTGGAAAAAACTCCTTGCGGATTACGCCGCCGACAGATTGCCGTCGGCCGACGTGCGTCGCCGGCTCGATGATCCAGTGTGCCCGTTCGATCTTGGCGTGCATCTGAATCTGACGCAAGGCCGGCCGCTTGGCGACCGCTATCCGACGGAATTGCTCGATGCGGAAGGACGATTTCCCGGCGTGTTCTCCTTGTTTGCACGGCTGCGAAAATCCGGCCGTAAACTCATGCCGGCGGTGCGCGATCAGTGGCGGCTGCAATTGCAGTTCTTGAGCGATCACGGCATTCGCCCGACGCATCTCAATGGACATCAGTATGTGGAAATGCTGCCTGGCGCGGCCGAAAGCGTTGCGGAGTTGATGGAGGAGTTCGGCGTGAAGACGGTTCGCGTGGCGCGCGAGCCGGCGTTGTTTCGGACGACGGCATTGCACCGGTTTCAAGCCGCGAAATGGCCGCTGGCGGTGGTGAAGCGGTTTTTTGCTTCAAAATTCCGCGATTTCGCCGATTCTCGAAACATCCGGCATCCCGAGGCATTTTTCGGCACGGCGCACGCCGGCGGCATCGACCTCGAATTGCTCCAATTGTTTTTGCAAAGCGGCCGAACGGCTCGATCGGTTGAAGTCGCGTTGCATCCGGCCGAAATCGCGGAAAAAACATCGCCGGAAGAAGCAGCCGACGATTGGCGCGATCCGTTGGCTCGGCAGCGTCCCTTGGAATTGAAAATGCTCGTTTCCGCCGAGTTGCCCGACCTGCTGGAAGCTGCCGGCTGGCGATTGGGACGGCTGGCGAGTGGGTAGTAAAGGCGCCTCCCTTCTCCCTCTGGGAGAAGGGGCTTGATTATCGCGCCGCCTTATCGGAAATATCTTTCCGGCACCACGCGCCGTTCCAGCGGATGCACTTCACGGCGCGATAGGCGTTCAACTTGGCCATGGCGATCGTGTCGCCCAAGGCCGTGACGTTCAACACGCGGCCGCCGGCCGTCACGACCTGCCCGTTCGACAGCGCCGTGCCGGCATGAAACACCTTCACGTCGGGCAGCATGTCGGCATCGGCCAGACCGCGAATGACGTGGCCCTTTTTGTACTCGCCCGGATAGCCTTGGCTGGCCATCACCACGCACACGGCCGGACGCGGGTTCCATTCCAGCGGAGCAAGTTCGCCGAGCCGGCCGTCGACCGTCGCTTCCAACACGTCGAGCAGATCGGTCTTGAGCCGCATCAAAAGCGGCTGGCACTCGGGATCGCCGAATCGCACATTATATTCCAGCACCTTCGGGCCTTGTTTCGTCATCATCAGCCCGGCGTAGAGCACGCCGCGAAACGGACGCCGGGCGCGCTTCATCGCGTGAACCGTCGGCACCAACACATGTTCCTCGACCCAATGGAGCATCGCGTCATCGACCAGCGTCGCCGGACAATACGCGCCCATGCCGCCGGTGTTCGGGCCGGTGTCGCCGTCGTACGCCGCCTTGTGATCTTGCGCCGGCTGAAGCGTGACGATCGTCTGCCCGTCGGTAATCGCCAACACGCTGACTTCTTGCCCGTCGAGCCGTTCTTCGATGACGAGCCGATTTCCGGCGTCGCCGAAAACTTTTTGGCGTGCGATTTGTTCGACGGCCGCGAGGGCCTCCTCGCGATTGCGGCAAACCACCACGCCCTTGCCGGCCGCCAGCCCGTCGGCCTTGACCACGACCGGCACATCCTCGCGTTCGCCCAGAAACGTGCTGGCTTGCTCCGCGTTGGTAAAGACGTGATAGTCGGCCGAGGGCACGTCGGCCTGCCGGAGCAGGTTTTTGCAAAAGACCTTGCTGCCTTCGAGTTCGGCGGCGGCTTTATGCGGGCCGAACGCACGCAGCCCGGCTTCCTCGAAGGCATCGACCAGCCCGGCGGCCAGCGGAGCCTCGGGCCCGACGACGCAAAGCCCAACGTTGTTTTCCTTGGCGAAACGGATCAGGGCCGTAAAGTCGGCGGCGGCAATGGCGACGTTTTCGCCGTCCAGATCGGTGCCGGCGTTGCCTGGGGCCACGAAAACCCGTTTGGCGTGGGGACTTTGCGTGATTTTCCACGCCAGAGCGTGTTCCCGGCCGCCAGAGCCGACGATCAATACATTCATTCCATTTCCCTCGTTGCGGTTCTGCCCAAGAAACACTATGATTGTAGCGTGAAATTCCGCCCTCGGAAAGCGGGGGGCCGTTCCCTCGGTTTTCTCGGCGGTTTTTGAGAAAATTGCCGTTCGCGGCCGTTCCTTGCTTGCGCCGCAAGCGGCTCTCACTGACCACTAGCCACTAACCACTAGCCACTAGTTTCTGCCATGCCACTTTGCGTCGTCGGTTCCGTAGCGCTCGATAGCGTTGAAACCCCCACCGAACACCGCGATAACATCATCGGCGGGTCGGCCACCTATTTTTCCTATGCCGCGAGCTTTTTTACGTCGGTTCGATTGTCCGGCGTGGTGGGCGAAGATTGGCCGCCCGAACATACCGCCATGCTCCAAGCACGCGGCATCGATACCGAAGGCTTGCAGATCGTGCCCGGCGGCAAAACGTTCCGCTGGCGCGGCAAGTATCTGCCGAACATGAACGACCGCGAAACGCTCGATTTGCAATTGAACGTGCTCGGCAGTTTCAAGCCACATTTGCCCGAGAGTTATCGCCGGGCGAAATTTCTCTTCTTGGCCAACGGCTCGCCGGCCCAGCAGGAAATGGCCCTCGACCAATGCACCGGGCCGTCGCTGGTCGTGGCCGATACGATGGATTACTACATCCGCACCGAGCCGGAGGGCTTGCGAAAAATCCTGAAACGCATCGATGGCCTCGTGATTAACGATAGCGAGGCAAAGCTGCTGGCCGAAACTGACAACATGGTCGTCGCCGGCCATAAGGTTCGCGCGATGGGTCCGCGTTTCGTCGTGATTAAAAAAGGCGAACACGGAGCGATGTTTTTCAGCGAGCACGAAACTTACGTGCTGCCGGCCTATCCCACGGCCGCGGTCGTCGATCCGACCGGCGCCGGCGACAGTTTTGCCGGCGGCATGATGGGCTATCTGGCCGAATGCGGCACGACGGATCCCAAAACCCTCAAAACCGCCCTCGCCTACGGCACTCTGATCGCCAGTTTCACCGTCGAAGACTTCAGCCTTGACCGCCTGCGGAAAATTACGCGAGACGATATCGACCGCCGGATGGAAGTGTATAAAAAAATGTTGAGCTTTTGAAAAGGGGCTAGGGACTAGAGACTAGGGGCTAGAAAATGAATCGGCGGACCTTGCTCCGCGTATGTTCAACAAAAACCGTTTGCTGTTTTGCTTGAAACTGAAAACTGACAACTGATAACTGACAACTTTTCCCATGCTCCTTCCAGTCGCACTCGGCGCCGTCGCGTTATGGCTCCTGTTGCCGCGCGGAAATGCGCGGGGACGCGGCGCCGGCGCGGTGCTCGGCGCAGTGGCGTTGGGACTTGCCGCGGCGCAACTGCCCATGCTCGGCCAATGGATGGCCGACGGGCTTTTTGGGACGCTGGCGGCCGTGGCCGTCGTCTCGGCCGTCGGCGCCGTCACGTTTCGCAATCCGATTTACTGCGCCGTTTGGTTCGGACTGACGCTCTTGGGCGTTGCCGGCTTGTTCCTGCTGGCCGGCGCGCAGTTTCTGGCCGTCGCCACGATCGTGGTCTACGCCGGGGCGATTTTGGTCACGTTCCTATTCGTTCTCATGCTCGCCCAGCCGGAGGGCAAGGCCGGCTACGACCGCGTCAGTTGGGAAGCGTCGATTTCCTCCGTGGTCGGCATGGTGATGGTCGGCGTGCTTTCCATCGCCGTTAGCGGCGTTTTTTCATCCGACAAAAAAATCCCATCGCCCTCGATTTTCCCGCCGACCGACGCCGCGTTGGCCGACGGCGTTTTGACTCCGCAACACGTCGTCCGTTTCGGCGGGGAATTATGGACTCGCCACCTTATCGCCGTCGAGGCCGCCGGCCTATTATTGTTCGCCGCGTTGGTCGGCGCCGCGGTTGTCGTTGGAAGGAAGCCCACTGACCACTGTCCACTGACCACTGACCACTAATGCCTCCCGAACTCGCCCTATTGAACAACTACCTGATCGTCGGCGCCGTGCTGTTCGGCGTCGGACTGATCGGTTTCTTGTGCCGCCGGAACATGATCGTCATGTTCCTATCGGTCGAAATCATGTTGCAAGGCGTGTCGCTGAGCCTCGTGGCGTGGGGCCGGTTCCACAACAACTTCGATGGGCAAATGCTCGTGCTTTTCATGATCGCCGTTGCGGCGTGCGAGGCGGCCGTCGCCTTGGCCCTGGTGCTCATGCTGTTCCAACGCCGCGGCAACCTCGACATCGCCGAGTGGCAATTGCTGCGCGAATCGAATCAGCCGTCGTTCACCGAAAAGCCCTTGCCCGACGAACCGACGCCGGCCGCCGAATCGTCGCCGCATCTTTCGCTCGCCGGCGTCGCCCCCGAAGTGCCGCGAGAGGAAATCGAGTATCGGCCGAAAATATGAAGATATAAAATCACCACGGAGACGCGGAGAACACGGAGGTAAAACACAATGAATTCTCACGCAAAGGCGCAAAGGCGCAAAGAGGTATGAAGACGGGACTGGCGAAGAAACAATTACGCTTGACGCCTTGAGTCCGCGCCTTTTTTTCAACCGTGGCTGCAACAAAGCTATACAGTGTTCCAAGAATCGAATGGAGAAAACGCCATGTGCAGTGGCTCTAAAGTAAGTTTCGCAGCATTGCTTATTCCGCTCTTTCTATTAACGGCATCATGCGCAAACTCAGGGGATGACAAAACTCCAAATCGCTACCCATCGCCGAAAGCAGTTTTCGATGCCTATCGTGAAGCACGCGCTAAGCGTGACGCGTGGGCGGTATTCTCTCTCTCGACGCCCCAGGTGCAAAGCGATACTGTCTTCGGGAGCCTCTTCTCGTGCATGGAAAGACAGGGCACGGATACGATCAAAGGGTGGCGTTCGGAGGCGGAAGAGATTGGCCGGATTGTGGGAAAGTACTTTGATGACCAGGCGGTCGCCGATGAGTATAACAACCAGTACAAGAAGAAACACGGCACCGATCCACTAACTTCTCCGCATGATGACAAATTGTGGTATGACGCTGTAACCGCGCACGTCAAGGACAAGGCAGGATTCGTCGAGGCGGTTGCGAAGCATTTCGAGGAGAGCGCGGCGAAGCGGCACGAGCAAGATCCCCTTTCACCTCTTGGAGACTTGGAGGTGTTGGTTGTCCACGGCGAGACGGCCACGGGCCACGCGAAAATGACTATTCTCCCGAGAGTCGCAGCCGGTGAGTCGCCACTACGGCCTGGACAATCGCCAGCAATATACGACAAGCCTTTCAAGTTTCGGCGGGTCAACGGCGGCTGGTTGCTTGATTCACTGTAGGGGGGCGAAACAATGCGGTCGAAAGTCTATGTTTCCTCCTTTTTTATCCTTTGCGCCTTAGCGCCTTTGCGTGAGAATTCATTGTGGTCTATTTTTTCATGGTGCAGTGACCGTTTTTTATGTTTGACATCAAAAACGCTTTTATTTTTGATTCCAGCCTTTCCGCTGGCGGCCGTTTTGATAACGGCCGCAGGCGGACGACGCGGGCTGCGCCAATGGTGCTGGCTGCCGACAGTCGCGGCCATTGCGATGAGTTTCTTGGCGAGCGTTTTGCTGTTGTTTCAAGTGCAAGGGCAAATCGATCAAGCGGCCGCACGGTGGCACTGACGAAGGGCACTGGGGAGGCGTGCCACTGGCTTTGCCGGTGTTTGGACAACGGCTGAGGTCGCGTGGGCGGGTAGGAGCGTAGCAGCAAGGAATGGCACGTTGCAGGACAGTGCGGCTTTTCACGAGGTTCACGAGGCACGGGCCGATCCAGCGGCCCCCGGCGACTGTGATTCCGGCGCAAACTGAAATTGGGGCAACTTTGCCCAACAAGTTCGATTGAAACCGGTACCGCAATGTGCTAAAAGAGTTGGCAAGAGCTATCCGGCCGTCGAAAAAGCAGAAAACAAGGGGAACCACATAACGCCGAAGAGGGAATTTGTCAACATGCCACCCAAAGGAGCATGACGAGATACGGCAAATCGAGTCGCCAAAACTCCTTGGGAAGCAAGCGTTTGCGATTGTTCAACACGCCGTAACTTTTTCACCGGGGTATTCAAGCGGTGAACAATGAAAAACTCGCTTTTGGTGAAAAAGAACCTGCAAGCGGCTATTTTCTAATCCCAAATCCCCGGCCTCTCCCCAGCCCCACGCCGCCGATTTCCAGCCAGTGCCCGCTTGAATTGCCGGGGCGTAGGGTTTATGCTGAAGGGCTTTGTGATGCGGCGCCTTGCTGTGGTGAGTGACATGAAAAAGCAGAACCCGACCGACAAACCGGCAACGCAACAGCCAACCAGCGGCGCCGATATCGTCGTCCAAAGCCTCGTCAACCACGGCGTGGACACGATTTTCGCCTATCCGGGCGGGCCGGCGATTCCCCTGCTTCAGGCCCTGACGCGATTTCGCGACAAAATCCGCGCCATCCTTCCCCGCCACGAGCAGGGCGGCGGGTTTGCGGCACAAGGCTACGCACGATCGACCGGCAAGGTTGGCGTTTGCGTGGCCACCAGCGGCCCCGGCGCGACGAATCTCGTCACCGCCATCGCCGACGCCAAGCTCGACAGCATTCCGATCGTGGCGATCACCGCCCAGGTTGCGCGGCCGGTGATTGGCACCGACGCATTTCAGGAAACGCCGATTACGGAGATGTGCCGCAGCGTCACGAAGCATCATTACTTGGTGACCGACGTAAACGACATCGCCCGAATTTTCCGCGAGGCGTTTTATATTGCCACCAGCGGCAGGCCGGGCCCTGTCTTGATCGATATTCCGAAGGACATTCAGGTCGCGGTGACGACGCCGGACTACGATGCGCCGCTGCAATTGCCCGGCTATTCGCTCGCCGAGCGTCGCGCGACGGCGGCGGAAATCGCCGAGGCCGCCTCGCTGTTGCAAGCGGCCAAGCGGCCGGTGATATACGCCGGCGGCGGGATCGTCATCGCCGGCGCCGCCAAGGAGTTGACCGACCTGGCGCACAAGTTGGAAATACCCGTCGCCACCACGTTGATGGGCCTCGGCTGTTTTCCGGGTGACGATTCGCTTTCGCTGGACATGCCCGGCATGCACGGCAGCGTTTACGCCAACTACGCCATCGCCAACGCCGATCTGCTGTTGGCGCTCGGCGTGCGGTTCGACGACCGTGTGACCGGCAATGTATCGGAGTTCGCCAGCCACGCGAAAATTATCCACGTCGATGTCGATCCTTCGGAGCTCAATAAAATCAAGCGAGCCGATTTGCCGATCGTCGCCGACATGAAGCATTTTCTGCAAGAGCTTCGGGCGGCGGCGGCGCCGGGCGACACGGCCGAATGGCGGCGGAAAGTGGCTGTGTGGAAACGCGACGAACCGTTCCATTACGACCGCGATTTCGACGGCATTTTAGCCCAACACGCCATCAGCGAACTGCATCGGCTGACGAAGGACCGCGACACGATCATCGCGACGGGCGTGGGCCAGCATCAGATGTGGGCCGCCCAGTATTACAAGTTCGCCGAGCCGCGCCGCTGGCTTTCGAGCGGCGGATTGGGCACGATGGGTTTCGGCCTGCCGGCGGCCGTCGGCGCCAAGGCCGCGAATCCCCATTCGCTGGTCATCGACATCGACGGCGACGGCAGCCTGTTGATGAACATCCAGGAAATGGCCACCTGCTACTGCGAAGACCTGCCGGTCAAGGTCATGCTGTTGAACAACATGCACTTGGGCATGGTCGTGCAATGGGAAGACCGTTTCTATGCGGCGAATCGCGCCAACACGTACTTGGGCCACATCAGCGATCCCGAGGCCATCGGCCAGGGCGACGGCATTTCGCCCGAACATCGTTATCCCGATTTCGTCGCCATCGCCAAGGGTTTTCATTGGAACGCCCGGCAGGTTGCGAAAAAGGAAGAATTGATCGGCGCCATTCAGGAGATGATCGACGCGCCGGGGCCCTACCTGCTCGACGTGCAGGTGCCTTATCAAGAACATGTATTGCCGATGATTCCCGCCGGAATGACCGTGCGGGAACTCATCAAGGAGTAGCCGGCGATGAGACTTGGCAATACCGCGTCGATCGAAGAACTTCAGGCCGTGAGCCGCTACGACGGTTTGCGGCAATCGCTGTTCGCCAAACTAGGCGCCGGCCAACTCGACAAGCCGCTTTCGTATTGGGCGTTGCCGACGGACCGCTGTCTGCCGCTGGCGCTGTTGGGCCGTTCGCTGCGCGATATTCTGAACACGCCGTTCATGGATTTGACCGCCACCCGCGGCATCGGCCGCAAGAAGGTCATCTCGTTGGTGCAACTATTGGCCCGCGCCGACGACGACATTCCGTGCGCCGCCGAAAACGCCAATGCTTCGGCCGAATCCGGCGACGGTTCGAGCGATGGCGCCGTCGAGCAAACGGGCGGCGCCGAAACGGCGTTCGATCCGGCCGCCGTTTCCGAAGCGGCCTGGGGCCAGTGGCAGGCGAGCGTCGTTCGGCACGGTCTGTCGGGCGAAACGCTCGGCCGGCTCGCTCCCAGCCTGCGCGACATGACCCGCGTTATTTGGAACACTCCGCTGGGCGTCTACACGAGCGCCACGCTGGCGGAAATCCGCGCGATGAAAACGCACGGCGAAAAACGAGTGCATGCCATCATCGAAGTTTTCCACGCCGTTCACACCATCGCCGCCGGCATGGGCAAGGCCGACCATTTGGTGACGCGAATCGTTCCGCGGCTGATCGACCGGGTCGAGCGTTGGACGGGCCGGCTGTTGCAGCGGCCCGGCGTGCCCGACCCGCAAGACATTTTTGCCGAATTCGTCGAGCCGCTTTTCGAGCAGATTTGCCTCGACGCCGCGCAACAAGTCGCCACGCTGGCCGCGAGCCGCTTGGGCATCGGCTGCGAGCCGACGAGCGTTCGGCAATCCGCCCGCGCCATGAAACTCACGCGAGCCCGCGTGTATCAATTGCTCAACGAGATCAACGACATCATGGCCGTCCGCTGGCCGATGGGCCGCCATCAGGTCCACGAATTGCGAGAGAAGTTTTTGCGCGAGGCCGCGGCCGAGGGCGATTTGCCGCAATTTCACGCCGCGGTCGAGTTGTTCTATCCCGGCAGCCGTCGCGGCGCATCCGGCCCTGTGGAATGCGTATGCGAGCCGGCCGAGGAACAGGAAGCGTGGGCGGCGGCTGATTGTTGAGAAGCATTGCCGCTATTTTCGGCTCTTTAGCGGAATCTGTGGGTTTTGTGAGACGGCAACGTTTGCGCCGAGCGACGCGCGTTGTTCGAACATTGGGCGGGTCGCCGAGTTCAGATGGCTCGACAAAATGCCGCTACGGCCTTCCCACGTCGCAATCGCGCCCGTCCTGGAAACGTGATATATGCGATCGCCGAACTGGCGGATCAACTCCACCGGATTCACGCCTTGCCGCAGCAGGTGGCTGGGGTCGAAGTTGAAATCGAACTCCTCGCGGTAGTTGAAGGCTTCCAACGCCGGACTAGCCGTGTACAACTCGAAGTCAATCTCCGTCGGATGCGCTTCCAAGGCGAACTTTACGCCGCATTCGGCAAACGCGTCGAGAAACGGATTGAACCGCTCGGCCAGCAGCTTGGAGCGTTTTTCTCCCCCTTTTCTTCTCGCACCTTTTTTCCGCTCTATCTCAGCTTGAAACTGAATTGATCGCCCGGGTCGGATAGGTACTTGTCATACAGCGGCGAGTACGATTTGACGTGGACCGTTTTGCCGTCGGGCAGAAACTCCAGAATGCGGAGATAGCCTTCACCGCCCAGTTGGCGCGCCTGGTAGTCGACTAACATCTGATGCGTTGTCCGGCCGCAGTCGTTCTTGCTGGAAAGAAAGCCCGTGCAGTCGGGGACGTGACACACATGCCCGTTGAAGGTGAAGGCGAAATTGTTTTTACGGACAAGCTTTTGCCACAATTCTTCGCCGTCATTGACTATCGCGCCGGTGGCATAGGAGTGCGGGTTCCAGGTCTGGGAATCCTTCTTCGCGGCGAAGTCGTAGCGGGTACTATCGTCGTACAGATAGGCGTGCGTCACGAGAATCGCCGTCCGCTTGGGATATTTGGCCAGTATCTCGTTGGCCCATTGCACGGTTTTGTCGCGAGGGGCCCATTCCAAGGCGAGAACGATCCAATCGACGCCGCCGGCGCTGAACAAATGATAGCTGTTGGTGATGTCGTCCTTTTGCATCACTCCGCCGAAGGTCGGCCAGTCGCGGAACTTGGCGACCGGAAAATACTTTTGGGCTCCCGACGTGCCTTTTCCCACGTTGCCATGAGGGGTGTAGTCGTGGTTGCCGACAACGATCGCATAGGGAACGTTGCCATCCAATTCGCTCATCGCCTCTCGGGCGCGAATCCACTCGCGATCGGTGTTCTTGTCGGTGATATCGCCCAAGGTCAGCACGTAACGGATGTTGTACTTGTCCCGGTTCTTGGCGATCCAGTGCGTTTGGAGCGTAAACAGACCGGGAAATTGATCGGAGTAACACTGGGTATCCGGCAGAAGCACCAACGACCACGAGCCGGACACAAAGTCTGGCGGAGGCGGCAAAGCCGACGGGGCCTCGGCCGCCGCCATCGACAAACACGACATGGCCGTCACAAGAACAATGCTTCGCAACACAAACTTGCCGCACGATAGGATGGTTTTCATGTCCGGTCCATAATAAAAAGGGACAAGGAAGGGGGCAAAGGGACACTGTACTGTATACTGTAATTATCCATTTTCCGCTTGAACAGGCGACACCGCAAGCCGCATGGCAACAGCATAGACTGCCGTGAAGAAGCGTGTCAATAGGCGGGGGAGATTGAGATTTCGGTCCACGTGGCCGCACAACGACGGTTCGGATGCGATCGCGGCCGCGTTGTCGGATGGTTCGGAAGATCGACATGTGGGGAAAACAAGAAGTCCAATCGCTACGGATTGTGAGTCTCGCTCGATCGGCATGGATCCGCAAGCAATTTCTTCGGATATCGCGTATTGCCGACCCGGCGCGTCACGCCGATCCGATCGAGGTAATCGAGAAACGGCAAGGCAAACTTCCGCGTCGTGTCGAGCAGATACTTGAATTCCACGCTTTCCAAACGCTCTTTTTCGTGAAAATGCGACATCAGAAGTTCTCGCGCCTTGGCAATCGCGTCGCGATGGAACAACAAGCCATCTTCGACGCGAGCCAAGCGTTCGTGCTCGCAGAGGATGCGAAGCAACTTTTCCACCTTGTTGCGTGCGGCATTGGTCCGAAGCACGACTTCTTCCAGACTCGGAGGACTGAACATCTTCTCGCGATAGAGCGATTCAATGGCGTCGAGCAACTTGGCATCTTCGTCCTGGAACGTGCTGCAATGCGACGGCAAGGCCAGGCGTTGGCTGCGCTCGATAATCCACGATTCTTCTTTAAGACGCGAAATAACGGCATCGAACACCGGCTTGTCGATCGACATGGATTGCCATAATTGATCGAGCGGCAAGCCTGGGCTTTCCGGCGATTGACGGTGAAAAGCCGCGATGAGCGCAAGCGTCTTTTCGGCAATTTCGGCGGCCGTGGCGTCGTGGATGTAAAGCCTTCCCGCAATCGCGGAGATTTTTTTTCGGGCCATCAAGTCCGCAAGTATCTTCCGCAAACGGTCGGGAAGCACCTTAACACGAACGGCCAAGGCGGATTCATTGACGGCAAACGTTTCGGCCGTGCGCACGCAGTATTCCACGAAGCTCGTTTCGTCCGCAACCGCATCGGCTCGAATTTGAAGGTCTTCGGACACGTGCGGACGGCTTCCCTTGAGCCGGCGATCGACCGCTTCAACGATTCGGCCGCCGCCGATGGTCCGCACGGGCGATGGCGTGCGCAGCAGGAAATGATCGCCTGGGCCGGCGACAATCGGGTTTTTGGTTCTGACCTGCATGAGCCCCTCGGTGCCGCCTTCCATAAAACTTCCCCGCAGGGGATAAAACATCGCTGCCACCTCGGATGTGCCAGTGTGGAATTTCACTTCGGCGCCGCTTTTGAGCCGCAGCTTTTCATGCGGCAGGAGCTTGAGCGAGCCGACAAACCACTCTTGCGGCGAAAAATAGCCGGGCACGGTGAGCGTATCGCCGCGACGGATTTCACGGTGGTCCCAATGTCCTACGTTGATCGCGGCGCATTGGCCGGCCATGACGGCGTCGCTGTCTTGACCGTAAACCTCGATCCGTCGGATTCGGCCGGTGTAGTTTTGCGGCAACAAAACCACCTCGTCTCCGACGCGAGCCATGCCCGACGCCGGGATGCCGGCCACGACGGTTCCGTAGCCTTGCACCGAGAAGGCTCGTTCGAGCGGCACGCGAAAAATGCCGTCGATTCGTTTCGGCGTAATGGCGCGCACCAAATCCCAAAGCGATTCGAGGAATGGATCGAAACCCTCGCCGGTCACGTTCGACAGCGGAAAGATGGGGGCGCGTTCCAGAAAAGTTCCTTGAAGAAACGCAGCCACCTTGGCCTGCACGGCCGCCCGATGTTCCGGCGAGACGCGGTCGATTTTCGTGAGGGCGACGATGCCGTGCCGGATGCCCAGCAGCGTGAGAATATCCAGATGTTCGCGCGTTTGAGGCATCACGCCGTCGTCGGCCGCCACGACCAAAATGACGGCGTCCATTCCATTGGCGCCGGCCACCATGGTTTTGATGAAATTTTCGTGGCCTGGCACATCAACGATGCCGACTTGCGTGTCGGCGATCTTGCAGGGCGCGAAGCCAAGCTCGATCGACATCCCGCGTTCTTTTTCCTCCTTCAGCCGGTCCGTATCGCAACCGGTGAGGCATTTGACCAACGCGGTTTTTCCGTGGTCGATGTGGCCGGCCGTGCCGATGGTGATGTTGATCTGTTCCACGCGCGAATCTCCCGCGAAACGGCAAGGTTAGCCTAGTCCAGCATCAATCGTTTGGAATGAAAATTCCGCCGGCTTTTTGCAAATTTGAAATCTCAACTCTCAACTCTGCTCCTGCGGGGCGGGAAAAATGTCGGGATGGGCCTCGTGCAACGATTGAGCCAACTGCCGTCGAAAAGCCTCGGCCTTCTTCGTCTGTTCATAATCGCCGCGGGATTGGTCGTTCAAATGCCGCTGACCCTTGATCGTCGTATTCTGAAGACTATCGGCCCAGCCGCGAATCTGACGCGAACAACTCTCCGCAAGATTTTTGAGATCTGAAATTTCAGATTTCAAATGGTCGGTCCCGGCGTCGCCGGCCGCAAAATGAAGCATCGAACGCACTTCGCCCGCCGAACCGCGCGCGATATAAAGAAACGCCAGCAATTCCGCCGTCGATCCCCGCTCAAATCCTTCCGCGATGTTGTTGAAAACCGACAGGGCGGCCCGCCGCAGTTGATCTCGCAAATCGCCGGATTGCGAAAACCATGGGTCGCGCGTGAGCGCGTAAATATGCCACGCCAAATCCATCGCGGCTTTCCACACCGGCAGGTCTTCAAAACGTTCGTACTTCATGCGGGCAGTTCCAACGCCTCGGTCACCGCTTCGACCAACAAGGGTTCTTCATCATCCGACAAAGTGCGAGGATCGAGCCAAACTTGGCCGTTATGAACCCGCGAAAAGACCGGCGGCGCAGAGCGGCGGAGCCGCGCGGCAAGCTCGCCCGACTCGACCGCATCCGACTGGATCGCAACCAGTTTGGTCGCCAAGTGCTGCGTTGGTAGCGAGCCGCTGCCCATTTGCGAAAAACCGTCAATCACCGTCACGGCAACTTCGGCATTCCGCTGCCGAATCGCCTGGGCGATACGGTCCGCCTGGGCGGCGATTTCGTCCGGCTTTCGGCAAAGCATCCGCAACGTCGGCACTTCCCGCAACGCTTGGCTTTCGTCGAGAAACAACGCGAGCGTTGCCTCCAACGCGGCGAGCGTGAGTTTTCCGACGCGCAAAATGCGGGCCAGCGGGTTTTTACGCACCGCCGCGATCAAATCCGCTCGGCCGAGGACGATTCCGCCCTGACTGGCGCCGATCAATTTGTCGGCGCTGGCGGTGATAAGGTCCGCGCCGGCATGCACCGATTCCTGGAGCGTCGGCTCGCGGTCGAAGCCGAAACGCGAAAAGTCCAACAGCGGCCCCGCGCCGAGGTCGTCGATCACCACAAGATTATGCGCATGACCGATCCGCACCAGATCGTCAAGCGGCGTTTCGGCGGTGAATCCGGAGATTTTGTAGTTGCTCGGATGCACGCGAAGAATGGCGGCCGTGTTTGGCGTGATGGCGTTTTCATAATCGCGGGCGTGCGTTTTGTTGGTCGTTCCCACTTCCACGAGTTTGACGCCGCTGGCCGTCATGACGTCGGGCAGGCGGAACGATCCGCCGATTTCGACCAGTTGGCCGCGCGATACGATCACCTCTCGGCCGGCGGCCACAGTGTTCAGCACGATCGACATGGCGGCGGCGTTATTATTGACGACCGTGGCCGCCTCGGCGCCGGTAAGCTGTTGCAGGAGTTGTTCGATCTTCGCGTCGCGTTTTCCACGCTGACCGCTGGCGATGTCGGCCTGAAGCAGCGAGTAGCCGCTCAGTTCGGTTTCGATCTGTCGCAAGGCCGCCGCCGGCAGCACCGCGCGGCCGAGCGCCGTGTGCAAGATGATGCCCGTGGCGTTGATGACCTTGCAATAATAGGGATGCCCGGCCGACTCGGCGCGCTGTTTTGCGTCGGCGAGAATCGACGGCCGCGGATTGTGCTGAACATCGGCGATGTCGTCAGCCGACGCAAGAAGATCGGTTCTGGCCTTCTCGACGGCCGCGCGCACTGATTCGACCAAAACACGGCGTGGGATATTTTGGGTCCAACCCTCCGATTCCGCGTCGTGCAAAAGAATCTCCACCGAGGGGATGTGACTCAACATGGTTTGCTTGGAGAACGCCATTATCCCCTCCTCGGCCCAAGGAACGAACCTGTATTCTAGCGTATTCTCTTGTGCGGAAGCAAGCCGGCCAGTACGATAGAGGGTGTTTTGGCGATCTCCCATCGTTTCTCTTTCTTATCAAAGGTCATCGAATGAAGAGCGTTGAAAACATTGGTCTTTGCGACGTTCAAGCGGTTTACGGCGGGCCCGAGGGACAATTGTGGGAACTGGTCATGGGCCAGCAAGTTCACATCGGCGGGTTTCAATCGTCGATGGCCCTGGCCGAAAAGGCCGGCATCGGCGATGGAATGTCCGGCGTCGATCTGTGTTGCTGTTCCGGCGCCGGAATGCGGTTTCTGACGCGGTTTCGCAACGTCGCGCAGATGCACGGCGTTGATGCCACCGAAGCAATGGTGGAACTCGGGCGCAGTCGCTGCCGGGCCGAAGGCTTTGACGGCCGGATCGGCTTCACATTAGGCGACGCTTGCGCATCGGGCCTGCCCGGCGGAAAGGCCGATTTCGTTTGGGGCGAGGATGCCTGGTGCTATGTGACCGACAAGCGGCGATTGGTGGCCGAAGCCGTCCGACTCGTGAAACCGCACGGCACCATCGCCTTCACCGATTGGATCGAGGGACCGACGCCCTTCGGACCCGGCGAAGCTGATCGCCTTCTAAAGTTCATGAAGTTTCCGAATATTCTTGGGCTCGACGACTATCTTAAATTGCTCAAAGAATATGGTTGCGAGGTGTTGACGGCCGAGGACACTGGCCAATTCGCCCCGCACGTCGATCTTTATCTCAACATGCTCAACATGCAGTTGACCTACGACGCATTGCGAATCATCGGTTTCGACATGGCCTTGATGGGCTCGCTGGCAACCGAGATGAATTTCATGCGCGACCTTGCGCATGCAGGAAAGATTGCACAAGGGCGATTCATCGCAACGAAGAAGAAATAGGAGACGAAATCATGGCCGAGTGTTGCCGACAACAAAACGGCGGTCGGAAAAAAGCAGCGCCGTGCGGCTGGTTCGACGACATGATCGAACACTGCTACGAGTATGCGTCGGCCGCCAAGTCCAACGGGCATCCGATCGTCGGCATTCTCTGCGAGTACACGCCGCGCGAGTTGATTATAGCCGCCGGCGGCGTGCCGGTTTGCCTTTGCGGCGGCTCCGCCAAAACGATTCCGGCCGCCGAGCAACATTTGCCGGCAAATCTGTGTCCGTTGATCAAATCGACCTACGGATACCACGTCCTTCGCAGCAATCCATTTCTGGAGATGGCCGACCTCGTCGTGGGCGAAACCACGTGCGACGGCAAGAAGAAAATGTACGAACTGATGGCGGAATCGCGGCCGATGGTCGTACTCGAACTGCCGCACCGCGGCGATGACGCCAATGCGATGGAATACTGGGTGCAGGAACTGCGGCGGTTCCGCGAGTTTCTGGCGAAGCGTTACGCCGCCGATATTTCGGACGAAAAGATTCGGGAATCGATTGTTTTGTTGAACCGCGAGCGCCGGCTGCGCCGCGAGTTGGCGGGCCTGATGAAGTCGGATCGCCCGCCACTGCTTGGGCGGCAAATCCTCGACTGCAAAAGCATCATTTGGGCCATGCCCGAAGCAACCCAAGAGTACCAACGAATCCTCGACGCGCTTCGCGGAACCTGTAGCCGCGAGAATGGGCGAGTGCGAGTCTTGATGACCGGCGTGCCGATGGTGCATGGCGCGGAACGCGTTCTCGACATTGTCGAGCAGAGCGGCGGGTTGGTCGTCGTCATGGAAAACTGCACCGGCGTCAAGCCGCTGCTGGAAGACATCGACGCGTCGGCGGCCGATCCGCTGCGTGCGTTGGCTGAAAAGTATTTTCATCTGCCTTGCTCGGTGATGACGCCCAACAACCGCCGGCTCGACACGCTTCGGCAATTGGCGGCCGAATATCGGGCCGAGTGCGTCGTCGAGTTGGTTTGGCAGGCGTGTCTCACCTACGACGTGGAATCGCACCGCGTCAAACGGTTTGTCACGGAACAATTGGGCCTGCCGTATCTCCATATCGAGACCGATTATTCCCCCTCCGATTCAGCGCGGATCGCTCTGCGGGTCGAGGCTCTGCTGGAAACCGTGCGAAGCCAGCGGCCATGAACACCATTGCCTACAGCAGTCCTTTTGTGCCGGCCGAATGGATCGCGGCTCACGGCCTGCAACCGCGTCGGCTACGGCTTCGCGCGCCCGACGGCCCCTTGCCTCCGACGACGCGCGGCGCGTGTCCCTATGCGGCCGCGTTGGTCGATAACGCCTGCAAACAAGCAGTGACGCACGTCCTGGCCACCACATGCGATCAGATGCGCTATGCGGCATCGCTCGTCGAACGTCGCGGCAGTTGTTCCGTGTTTTTGCTGAATGTTCCATCGACATGGCAAACCGCGGCGTCTCGCGGACTGTATCGGAGCGAGCTCGAGCGGCTCGGCCGGTTCTTCGTGGAATTAGGCGGCCGGACGCCGACGGATTCCGAGTTGGCGCGAATCATGCTGGCAGGCAATGACCGGCGAATTGCCAACGGCCGACAACGGTCCGACGCAACAATCTGTTCCGGCGTTCCCTTGGCCATTCTCGGCGGTCCGCTCTTGGCCGCTGACGATCGATTTTTCGACATGGTCGAGCAGGCCGGCGGCCGCGTGGCGCTCGACGCCACGGAAGATTCCGAGCGAACGGCGCCCCGGCCGTTCGATCCGGCTGACACGGCTGCCGATCCGTTTGCCGAATTAGTCGACGCGTATTTTGACGGAATTGTCGATGCCTTTCGCCGTCCCAACAGCCGGCTTTACGAATGGCTGGGCCGTGAATTGGCCGCCAACGAGGTGCGAGGAATCATCTTGCGTCGTTATTTGTGGTGCGACTTGTGGCACGCCGAGTTGCAGCGATTGCGCCAGTGGAGCAACCTGCCCGTGCTGGAAATCGACATCGGTTCCGCCGCCGCCTCGCTGAACCGATTGCAAGGGCGCATCGAGGCTTTCTTGGAGACGTTGCAACAAATCCGATGAACAATCCTCCTCGAAAAATTACGCTTGCCGAGTGGGACCAACGGTATGCCGAATTGCGCGCCGCCGGATTGCGCGAGTCGAACTATGGCGGCCCGCTTTGTCGCCACGCTGACGGCGGCAACCGGCGGTTGCTGAAACTTTGGATGGATAATTCGGCCGCTTCATTGAGATTGTGGAACTTTTTGTTGTCGGAGGAGGACCGCCTGCGGCAAAGCGTCGCCAATCGTAAAAAATTCGTCGGAACCATGAAAGACCTCGGCACCGTGCCGGTCATGGCCTACGCGCTCGACAATTTGACGGCCTTCTATCCCGACGGCGCGTGGTGGTTGCCGTGCCTCTTGGAGGGCGACGCCGGCCTGCTCGAAACGGCCGACTCCTTGGGCATCGACGACTCGTTCTGCCCGGTCCGGGCGATGCTCGGCGCGTTTGTTCGCGGCGATCGCTTTCCGATTCCCGGCCTGCTGACGTGCAGCGTCGGGGCGACGTGCGACGATTTTTCGGCGATCGCGCAACGCTTGGAATCGCTCGGTTTTTCGATCCTTTGGTGGGAAATGCCGCATCGCCGTCGCCCCGATCCGGGCGAAGCGGCCGTCGACTTGCCCGGTGGATTTCGGGCGCCAGCCGAACAAGTTGCGTTGGTGAAATCGGAACTCGAACGGGTTCGGCAATCGCTCGAAACCTACGCCGGACAGCGGTTGACCGACAAAAAGCTTTCGGCCGGCATCGCGCGAGCCAACCAAGTGCGTCGCCGGCTGGCCGATTTGCGGCAATCGGTTTTCACGAGCAGCCCGTGTCCCATGCCGGCGCTCGAAATGCTCGTGGCCGAAATGCTTGCGATCCATTTTTGTTCCGATCAGCGTGAAACGCTCGAGGTGTTGGCCGAATTGGAGGAAGAGGTTCGGCGGCGCGTCTCGGCCGGCGTCGGCGTCTTGAAAGCCGATGCTGTGCGCGTCTTTTGGGTCAATCCGGTGGCGGACCTGCGTGTGATGAATTTGTTGGAAGACGCCGGCGGCCGCGTGTGCGGCACCGATTACATGTTTTGCCACGCCTTGGACGCGATTCCGACGGACATGCCGCCTTTGGAAG
>CAZWNM010000004.1:0-19131 GCA_964635765.1 uncultured Planctomycetaceae bacterium
TTTTCAATCACCGCCGCATTGGCGCCGATCATCTCGACGTTAAACTTTTGCAACACGCCGTGATGATGGAGGTCCATCGCAAGGTTCAAGCCGGTTTGTCCGCCGAGGGTCGGCAGCAAGGCGTCGGGCCGCTCGGCCTCGATCACCTTGGCGACCATTTCCCAAGTGAGCGGCTCGATGTACGTCCGATCGGCCATTTCCGGATCGGTCATAATCGTGGCCGGGTTCGAGTTGATTAGCACGACCACATACCCTTCTTCCCGAAGCGCCTTGCACGCTTGGGTGCCGGAGTAATCGAACTCGCAGGCTTGGCCGATGACGATGGGGCCGGAGCCGATCAACAGGATTTTTTTGATATCGTTGCGACGTGGCACGTGTGGACACTCTCGATGAAAGGATTCGCCGAAACGCGGCGCCGCCGCTGGCGGGGGACAGGCCCCGTATAAAATTTCCTAATGTTAGCATGGATTGCCATGCGGGTTCAAGAGACCCCCACGATGGATCAGCAGAGGGAGTGGAAGATTTGGCTTTAGGCCATGTGGTGAGCGGTTGACTGCCCCCCAAAATGCAGTAGAATTCATCGTTTGAGCGGCAAAGGCTTTTTGATCTGGGAGAAAGTGGGAATAAAATAATGAAAGCCAAGGTTTATTTGGAAACAACGATTCCCAGTTATTTGACCGCCCGTCCGAGCCGAGATTTATTGATAGCGGCGCAACAAGAAGCACGCATGAATGGTGGGATAATCGCCGTGGCAATTTTGAACTTTTTGTTTCACAACTCGTGTTCGAGGAGGCCGACGCCGGCGATCCCGAAGCGGCTCAACGCCGGATTGCGATATTACAGCAGATCACTCGGTTGGACATTACCGACCAAGCCGCGATTCTCGGCAAGCAGTTGGTTGCCAAGATTCCATTGCCGCCGAAAGCACGAGCCGATGCCCTTCACATTGCTGTCGCTGCCGTAAATGGGATGGATTATCTTTTGACTTGGAATTGCGCCCATATCGCCAATGCCGTGTTGCGAGTTGACATTGAAAAAATATGCAGGGACATGGGCTGCGAACCGCCAGTCATCTGCACGCCGTTGGAATTATTGGAAAAGGAAGAAACCGATGCGTGACGCCATAGTTGACGAAGTCCGAAGAGCGCGCGAGAATTATGCCCGCCAATTCAATTTTGACTTGGACGCGATTTGCCGCGACCTTCGCCAGAAACAGCAGGCGTCGGGCGCGAAGGGCGTTTCCTTTCCAAGCCGGCCCGTGCGGCAATTGTCATTGGCGGGACAAGACAAATAAGAACTGAAAAAGAGGCCATTCTGCTTTTCCACAAAAACCAGAATTTCCCCTCCCGCTCTGCCCCATTTTCCTCACTTCAAGAATTCGACGCGGCCATCGTCCAGATCGTAGCGGGCGCCGACGATCGTGAGTTTTCCGGCCTTGATGCGATCGGGCAGGATCGGAGCGGCGGCGGATAGTTTCTTGACCGTCTCGGTCACATTGGCGCGCACGGCGTTATCGACCGGGTCGCCCGGCTGACCTTTGACTTTTTCCACGGCGGGCCGGATGGCATTCACAATAGCCTGGACGTGTCCATGTGCCTCACCGCCGGCGACGGCGGCGCTAACCGCCCCGCAACGATCGTGCCCGAGCACCACGACCAGCCGCGTGCCGAGATGCTCGACGGCATATTCGATGCTGCCGAGGCCGACGTCATCGACCACGTTCCCGGCCGTGCGGATCACAAACAAGTCGCCAAGGCCCTGATCGAAGACGATCTCTGGAGGGACGCGAGAATCGGAGCAGCACACGACGATGGCGAAAGGCTGTTGCCCCTTGGCGATTTTCGCCCGGCGGTCGGCCTGCTGACGTTCGTGGGCGGCCTTGTTTTCGACGAACCGCTTGTTGCCGTCCTTCAGCCGCTGGATCGCCTCCTCGGCGGTTACATGGGTTGGATCGGCTGCCTGTGCGAAAGTCGCCGTCCACAGACATAACGCCGATACGACCAGAGCCGAGATTTTACCAAAGGTTTTTTGCATAGGACTGTTCCCTCGCCAAAAGGCGTAACCTAAGTTTCCCAGATTGTTTTTAGTGCAACACGGTTTTACAACTGCTGTAGTGTTGCACATGTTTTACGTCGTCGGAAGTCGTTGCAGTGCATTCTGTTACGCCGTTTTATTTTCCTCAACAACAAACCACCCGAAAGGGCCGTGTGTTGCACTGGCATTCTGGGCAAAATTTTAATATGGGGTATTTGGGATAAATTCCGATCTTTAATCTCTCCGTCTCCCAATCTCCGGCCTCCAATCTCCAGCCTCCCGCCTCCTATTTACATCTTTTTGCGTCGAATCGCAACGGTTTTCTTGGGCCAACGGCGGCTGCGGCGGCTTGTTCGGTGTGCCGTAACTCTGTAAATTATTGGTAGCCCCGCTGGGCCGATTCGTCCACGCCGAACAGCCGAAAAAGTGAAATGTCCCCCTTTGTTTCCCCCCCGTTGTTTCCCGGTAATCATCCCCGATGGCATATTTTATGGCCCCGAGGGGGCCAAACTCGATAGCCCAGGGCATCGCCCTGGGAGGCCGATTCGATTATTTATGTCCACAAGGCCCAATGGGCCGTTACCACTGCCGAACACGAAGACGGTTACGGCCCGTTGGGCCTTCGGTGGTTTTTTATCGGACGCACACCCAGGGCGATGCCCTGGGCTATCGAGTCAGGCCCCTTCGGGGCCGGCGGCATCGATATTGCAACATGCTCGTTTGGCCGTTCGGACGAACCACCGCCCCAATCTGCATTGAAAACCATATAAGGGCCGTGGCGGCGGCTTGTTCGGTGTGCTGTAACTCTGTAAATTATCAGTAGCCCCGCCGGGCCGATTCGTCCACGCCGAAATTGCCGTAAAAGTAGAATGTCCCGTTGTTCGCCTTGATTTTATGAGACGATTTTTTATTTATATAAATTTTGTTTCTGTATTCATTGGTTATCTGGCCATCATTGCGTTTGTGATTGAGGCATACACAATCGGCGCTCCATTGTTTCTCGTCCGTCCGATTGCGGTAAGCTGTGGGGGAGTTGGCCTATTGACCGGCCTCGTAACCATGGTTGATCCAAAGGCGCAACGGGAAAGCATTGCGGTTGCCGTGTCGACGATTGCGGCGTTCGTGTTGTTGTTATTTGCAATCAGCGTCGCCCCAGTGAGGTGCCATTTTTAGGAGAATTAAGAGGGAACAAAGGGGACACTCATAACCGGCACTGAGAAGTACAAAAGCGGACATTCTACTTTTCCAAAAAAACCAGAATGCCTCGCCTGTTGCACGCTACGCCATCTGCAATCCCTTGGGCAACGATTCGCCGAAAATGAGGCCCTCTTCGTCGCTGTCGAGACGGCCGGCGACGCGGATCAGGTCGATGAAATGAGACGGCGAGTGTTCGACGGTCAGCCAATCCATCGCCTCGCGGCGGAGCTTTTCGGGCAGGTCGCGATAGCGGTCGTCGGTTCGCCGGACAAGCTGCATGACGGCTAACTGCCGCTCGGGACTTTTTTCGATCTTCTCGTCCGCTTTGCCGCCGAGTAGTTTGCGGCCAAGCAACATGGTCAGCCATCGCGCGGCAACGTCGGCGGGCACGACGGCGTTCAAGGGGCCGTACAAAGGCACGCGAGCGCCGAGCCGGCCGAGCGCCCAAATCATGGCGGGGCGGACTGGTTCCATCTTCCGCTTCGGCAGCAAATCCAGAAGCATGCCGCCTAGCTCCGTTTTCATCGCCGGCGGCAGCAATTCAAGCGACCCGAGCAGCCGCCACATTTCGGCGGTTTCGTGGGCGTTGAAATTGAAATCGCTGCGGCCACGGCCCGTGGTCAGTTGACGATGCAGGCCGCGGATCAGTCCCAAGAGCGGTTCGGCCAACGCCTGCTGCTGCCCGGGGACCAATCCGCCGGCGATGCGACGCCAGAGAATCCAGCCTTCCATGAGCACGTTGGCCGAGGCGTGAACGAATCGGCCTTGCAGGGTCGTCCACGTTTGGGCGACGCGCCAATCGTCGACGGCCAAGCCGTAGCCGGGCCGGAGCGAAAAGCCGAGCAGATTGAGCCAGCGGGTTTCGTGCGTCGCGCTGCGTCGCCGGCCAGGCTCGAACTCCATGAGCGTTTCCCACATGCGCCGGCACAGCGAAGTCGGCCACGCGTTGCGGCTCATGCCCGAGGCCGCCGCCAGACGTTTGATTAAGCCTTCCGGCTTGTTGTCATTGTTGGAAACATCGCCATTCGGCCCGAAGGTGTTTTCGATCAACGTGCGGCAGGCCAGCCAAACGGCTTCATCGACCATGCCCTCGCCTTCGGCTTGCGATTGGTGAGCGGACAGGTCGGTTTGCGTGGTCGAGCGAACGTCGAATTGCAGCCGCCAACTGCGCCGGCCGCCGATCTCGCCGCACCAAAGATCGACCGTGCCGATTTCGGTCAGTCGGGCGTGCAGCGTTACGGCCACCGTTTCGGCCGCGTCCTTTTTGCGGCTCCGCAGCACCGTTCGCACAGGCGGCAGCGGCGTCATCCGCTCGCGGTCGATCGCAACCAACTCGCCCGGCTTGTCGGTCAATCGCGTGCTTGAAACGACCAGCGGAAACTCGGCGGGCTCGGAAACCAAGAGATTGAACCGCCGTTGGGCCAATTCGACATCGTGCCCCGGCTCGATTCCGGCTGGAAGAAGACAGACAGCAGCAGACTGGGAGACTGGGAGACTGGGAGACTCGGAGACATGCGAAGATGCCGCTTCCTGCCTTTCACTAGCCACTAGCCACTGGCCACTAGCCACTAGTTCTTCTGTTTCCACGCCGATGTAATACGTTCGCGCCAATCCGGCGGCGATGCGAACGCCGTGGCCGCGCCGCACCATACCGTAATACGCCGCACCACGCGCCACGGCAAGATCGAGCCGATCGTTGTCCAAGACGATCGGACGCCATGCGGCTGCACCGCGGGCCGTTGGCCCCCGGCTATTTTCCTCTTCTTCTTGCGGAGTGTTGAACCATCGCACCAGCGATTCGATCAATCGTCCTTGCAACAACGTCGATTCCATCACGCCGCCGTTGAAAAGCACGATATCGGGCCGGGCGGGGTCGTGGTCCGCCGAATCGGCCGCGTCGTCCATCGCCACATGCCGATGCGCGGTCAGAAACGACGCCAAATAGCGGGTTATCGCGGCGTCGGGCGCGAACGGCAGCCCGAACTCCTGAAAGCCCGAGCGACGGCTGATCGGCTTCGCATCGAGCGGCACGGCGGGAAAGAAACCGTCGACCAACAGCGAGCAAACTTCGTCCCAAGTCAATTCCACTTGCACGGCCGCGCCGAGGAGTTTCGCTCCGGCGCCGGGCAGCGTGAGCGTCAAACGCTCGGGCGGCGTTTCGCCCAAGAGCGTTTCTTTCGCCACGCGGCAGGTTCGCACCAGCACGGCCCATTGTCGCGGCGAGAGCTTGCCGATTTTTCGCTCGACATATTGCGCCAAAGTTAGATCGAAATTATCGCCGCCGAGGATCAAATGATCGCCGACCGCGACGCGATGGAACTGCACCCGGCCGCCTTCGCCGCGTCGGACGCGAATCAGGGTAAAATCGGACGTGCCGCCGCCGATGTCGCACACCAAAATCTTCTGGCCGGGCGAAACGCGTTCTTGCCAATCGTCGGCGTGGGCGTAAATCCACGCGTAAAACGCCGCCTGCGGCTCCTCGATCAACACGACGCGCGGCAAGCCGGCCGCAGCCGCCGCCTTCACGGTCAACTCGCGGGCGATTTCATCGAACGACGCCGGCAGTGTCAGCACGAAATCTTGTTCGGCCAGCGGATGATGCGGAAACTTCGCGTTCCATGCGTCGCGCACATGGGCCAGGTAACGCGCGCTGACCTCGACCGGCGAAAGTTTTTCGACATCGGCCGCTCCTTGCCACGGCAGCAGCGGCGCGGTGCGATCGACGCCCGAGTGACACAGCCACGACTTGGCCGAGCTAATCAATCGGCCCGGTGCGAGCGTGCCCTGATCGCGCGCGAAAAAACCGACGGCATACTCGGGATCTTCCTTTTGCCACGGACATCGCAGCGATTTCGGCGGGAACTCGCCCGATGCGGATTGATAATGGAACGAGGGCAGCGTTTCGCGGATTTCGACCTGACCGGGCGCGACGATCGACGGCACGCCGAAAGTTTTGATCGTCCACGGCGACTCGTTCGTATCGACATACGCGACCGCCGAGTTGGTCGTGCCCAGATCGAACCCGACCACGTAGCGGCTTTGTTTCGGCGATGCCGGCTCGGCGTGTTTCAAGGCGGAAATCCCGTAGTATCAATGTCGTACAGCGTTGCCATTGCGGTGCTTTCCTAAACCATTGAGAGTAGCACGTCGGTGAGAATGTTCAAGTCCCGACTGGCAAAACCAGTGGCTCACAACCTTGGCCCTTTTCGTCCGTGCCACCCCGCCGAGACTTACTTGTTCAGATCAATTCGCTTGCCCGATCCTTCGATCTCCAATTCAACACGTTTCGCCTTCCATTGTCCCGTATCCTTGACGGCATCCACATAGACTGTGCCTTTACCTTTGGGGCCGGTGACACTGAACGAAATGTTGGCAAATCCGCTGGGTCCCGTGATTGAAATATTGCCGCTAGGCATCCCGGTGGAGATTGGTGTTCCAAGTGCTGCAACCGACTCTCGATTTGACTCCACTTTTGAGACGCCAATCGTGTATGCCTCCGAGTTCCTGAGTGCAATGAAGGCTACCCCAACACCGGCAACCATAAGTCCAACAAAGACGACAACCACACCAATGCCAGCAAGGCCCCAATTTCGTTGGACGCGCCGAAAATGTTCCACTCCTTCCCATCGTCGATTTCTCCATGCCCACGAACTGCCCTTGGCACCAAGAACGAATGGCATGACCAAATTTACAAGCGGCACGAACATGAGCAACGCAATGAAGGTGTTGTTCCCGATCCCCCAAATCCAATTCAAGAAGAAAGCCCCCCAGTTCCAGTGGTCAATCTCCTGTGGAACTATAGCCGCTTGCCCTTGGCCAGAAGTGTTTTCCATTGTGCTGTCCGTTCTGAAAAAAATGTGGTTGTCTTATGGTTGTCATGACCTTCACGCCGGGTGCCACTGCTGGCTTGCCCAGCAGTGTTTGTGGGAGACATTGGGCGGCATCGGTCTGTTCACAACGAAGGGTCGAAAATCAAACGTCTCCATTATAAACGACTAGGCACTCCTGGACAAGCCAGCAGTGGCACGCGGCGGCAAAATTGTCCTCGCTATTTGCCCTCACCCCCGGCCCCTCTCCCGAAAGGAGAGGGGAGATTTTACACTCGCTCTCCCAAAGGGAGAGGGGACTCACACGCGCTCCACTGTTTGCCGGCAGTTGGGGAGCGAGGCTAAAAACTGGCGGCCGTAGGGCTTCGTGCGAATGCGCGGATCGAGAATCACGACCATGCCGGTGTCGCTCCGCGTGCGAATCAAGCGGCCGAAGCCTTGCTTGAGTTTCAAGATGGCCTCGGGCAGTTGATAGTCGCGGAACGGATTGCCGCCGGCCGCGCGAATCGCTTCCAGCCGGGCTTCCAACAGCGGACGATCGGGCACGCTGAAGGGCAATCGGGTGATGATGACGTTTTGCAAGGCCTCGCCCGGCACGTCCACGCCTTGCCAAAAACTATCGACGCCGAAAAGCACCGACCGCGGATTTTGCTTGAACTGTTCGAGCATTTGGCTGCGCGGCAGCCCGTCGGCTTGGCTGTAGAGCGTCATGTTTTGATCGGCCAGCCACAGCGAGAGCTGCGAGCCGGCCCGCCGCATCGCTTCGTAACTGGTGAACAACACGAACGCCCGGCCGTCGCTGCGGGCGACATAGCGACGGATCATTTCGAGCGACGTTTGCTCGAAAGTTTTGGCGTCGGCGGCCGGGTCGGGCATTCCGTCGAGCAGCACCAACTCGACCTGCTCGGCGTAGTTGAACGGACTGCCGAGCCAAAGCGTTTCGGCTTGCAACAGGCCGATGCGCGATCGAAAATAGTCGAACGACGGCTGTCGGCCGCCGGTGGCCAACGTGGCGCTGGTCATCACGACCGTCGATGTTTTGGCGAATAAATGCTCGCGGAGCGCCGGGCCAACGTCGATCGGCGCGGCCGACAGCGTCATTCGCAACCGCTTGCGATTGAAACCGCGCTCGATCCAATAGACCGAGTCGGGCAACTCCTGGCCGAGCCAATTGGCGATGCCGCCGGCGAGCGTTTCGAGCCGATTCGCTGCGGCCGTGAAATCTTGCCGCTCCTCGTCCGCGTCGATATCCTTGGCGTGCCGCCTGAGCGTGCCGACGAGCTTTTCAAGGCCCTCGCCGAGCAAATTGCCGACGATATTCGGCTGTCGCACGCGGCCGTTTCCGCCGGGCTGCCCGTCGAGCCAGTGGGCGATGCTCTCGAAGAAATCGGACGCCCTTTCGCGGCATTCCCAAACTTCCTGCTGGGCATCGCGCAACTTGCGTTGCACCAAAAGCCCTCGATTCGTGCGGTCGTTGTAGAGCCTTCGCAGCGTGTACTCGATTTGCCCGGTGCTGATGCTCAACCCCAAGTGATCGCCGGCGACCGATTCGATTTGATGGGCTTCGTCGAAGATGACGACGTCGTATTTCGGCAGCAGGCCGAAGTTTTCGCGCCGCAACGCCAGATCGGTGAAGAACAACGCATGGTTGACCACGAGGATTTGGGCGTGTTGCATGCGCCGCCGGGCCTTATAATAGAAACACTTGCCGTAGTTCGTGCAGGTGCGGCCCATGCAGTTGCCATGCTCGCTGGCCACTTCATCCCAAACGGCGGGCGAGGGCCGGAAGTCGAGTTCGGAGAGCGTGCCGTCGGCCGTCCGCTGCGACCAGTTGTACAATTCCTGCAACTGGTCGAACTCTTCCGGCTCACTGAAAAGGCTGCCGGCCCGGCTCATTGCGCCGTCGAGCCGGCGCAGGCAGACGTAGTTGCTGCGGCCCTTGACCAGCACGGCGGAAAACTCCAACGGAATGACGCTGTTCAACAGCGGCAAATCTTTTTGGATCAACTGCTCTTGCAAGCTGATGGTGTGCGTTGAAACGACGACGCGGCGGGTTTTTGGGTCGGTTGTTTGTTCCGTTTTTTGTTCTTCCGCGTCGTCCGGCCAATCCGCCTCGTCCTCGGTCGCCGTTGGCTCCGGGTTCAACGGCGGAGTGGTTTCTTCGTCTTGTCCGGCGACGGCCAAAATGGCGGGCACGAGGTAGGCGAAGCTTTTTCCGACGCCGGTGCCCGCCTCGACGGCCAAATGATGCCGCTCGCGCACGGCCCGCTCGACGGCTTCGGCCATATCGAGTTGTTCGCGGCGGTGTTCGTAGTTTGGCAGCCGCGCGGCGATGCGTCCGCCGGGGCCGAGGATTTCGCGTGGAGAAAACATACGGATATTGCGGATTGCGTGCTGGAAAGACGTATAGAATACCGCGCATGAACGGCATGGGGAAGTGCGAAAACCAATTCCCATTTCTCTGGTCGGCCCCATCTTCCCATTTTTGCCTCAGTCTGCTATATTTAGGCCATCCATAGGGAGTTTTGTCATGTCTTTTGAATTCCAATAGGAGTCTTTGCCATGCCAATCGAATTTCGTTGCGTGCGATGCGGTAAATCGTTGCGGACCGGCGACGAAACTGCCGGCCAACCGGCGAAATGTCCGGCGTGCGGCGAGACGCTGACTGTTCCCGCGGATGCGGTGGTTGCCGTCGAGGTTGTGCCCGACGGTGACTCGCCGTCTCCGCCACCCTTGCCATCGGCGGCCGTGCCGTCGGCCCTGGAATTGCAAACCCGGCAATGGGCCATGTTTTTGCACTTGTCGCAATTGGCGAACTACGTGATGCCGTTTGGCGGGCTAATTGCTCCCATCATCATCTGGCAAATCAAGAAAACGGAATTGCCGGGAATTGACGCGCATGGAAAAATCGTGATGAACTGGCTCATCAGTGCGATGATCTACGGCATCGTGGCTTTCCTTTCGGTCTTTGTGCTCATTGGTTTCGTAATCTTGCCTGTCCTGGTTGTTCTTACGGTTGTTTTCCCCATCATCGGCGGAATCAAGGCGAACAACGGCGAGTTATGGAAATATCCGCTGTCGATTCCGTTTTTTTGAAGAACCAAGCGCCGCCGCAAAAAACATCTGGAAGGGAATTTTTCATGTCGATTGAATTCCGCTGCACTCAGTGCAACAAATTATTGCGAACGGGCGACGACACGGCCGGCCGACAGGCACAATGTCCCGGCTGCGGCGCGATTGGCGTCGTGCCCGGGCCAATGAACGCTATGCCCGGCGCGGTCGATGCCGGTGTGATGAACGCGGCGCCGCCGGAGGTTTCTCCTTCGCCTTCCGCCGGCGAGGCGTCCAATTCGCCGTTTGCCGCGGGCCCGGCCGCGCCTTATCTGCAAAACGTCGAGAACCCCTATCGCTCGCCGTCGGCGGCGTCGGAACTGGGTGAGCAACAGGAGGAGATATTGCAGGCGGCGGCCATGCGCCGAGTCGCCGCGCCGGCGGTCGCCTTGATCGTGGTCTCCATTCTGGGTCTCCTAATGTATTTGGTCGTTGGGGGGTTCTACGGATTTATGATCGTCATGCTTTCCAACGGTAATCACCCCTTTGTGCCGCCGGGCCAAGACCCTCAGACGGTGTTTGTCGGGTGCATTTTCTGGATCGTCGTGGCGGTGGTCGGAGCCATTGTGGACATCGTGATTTTGGTCGGCGCGATAAAAATCAGAAAACTGGAAAACTACGGATTGGCCGTCACCGTAGCGGTTCTCTCGCTGATTCCGTGCATATCGCCCGGCTGTTTGGTCGGGCTGCCGTTCGGCATTTGGATGCTCATCGTGCTGTGCGACAATTCGGTGCGTGCGGCGTTTCGACGTTGAATGCCGTCGTCGACGCTCCCGGCAGGTGGTTGACGCTTCGGTCGCCGGCGTCGTAAAATTATCGCGTCTGGATATAAACCTCCGCCGTAAGGTGTTTGCATGGCTGTGTTGCGCGTGTTGAATGGACCGAATCCGGGAGAATTGCTGCCTTTGGAGGGAGCCTCCGTCATTCTCGGCCGGCATCCGGCGTGCGATATCGTCTTGCAGTCGGGCGCGGTGAGCCGGCAGCACGCTCGGATACTCAACGCCGATGGGCGGTTTTTCGTTGAAGATTTGCACAGCCGCAACGGGACGTTCTTGAACGGCCGGCCGATTGCCCAGCGGCAGCCGCTTGCCGACCAGGATCAATTGACGATTTGCGATCTGTTGTTTACGTTTCACCTGACGCCGCCCGAGGCCAGCAACGTCACGACGCCGGTCGTTCGCCGCGAGCCGATGGATGACGCGATGATGGTCGATGACGAGCCGAGCGGCGAGCGGTCGTCGATCATGTCGAAGGTGGCCGTTTCGAGCGGGCCGAGCGGCTTGCGGCTCGAGGTGAATCCCGAGGCGAAGCTGAAGGCATTGATCGAGATCAGCCAAAACCTTGGCAAGGCGTTGGGGCTTGCCGAGGTGTTGCCGACGTTGTTGGACAGCCTCTTTGCGATTTTTGTGCAGGCCGATTGCGGATTCATCGTGCTCCGCGACCCGGTCACCGGCAAGCTGGTGCCGAAGGCGATCAAACATCGCCGCCAGGAAGACGTCCAAACGGTTCGCATCAGCCGGACGATCATCGGCAACGTGATGAAGACGAAGGAAGCGATCCTGTCGGCCGACGCCGCGGCCGACGTCCGCTTCGACACGGCGGAAAGCGTCGTCGATTTCAAGATTCGTTCGATGATCTGCGCGCCGTTGGTGGCCGGCGAGGGCGACGCGTTGGGCGCCATTCAACTCGACTCGCTCAATCGTCGAAACCGCTTCGAGCGGGCCGACCTTGAAATGCTGGTGAGCGTGGCGTGTCAAGCGGCGTTCGCGATCGAAAACGCGCGATTGCATGAAGCGGCGATGAGCGATCAAGCGATGAAGCGGGAGTTGGCCGTCGCGCATGAAGTGCAACGCGGTTTTCTGCCGTCGGCCGCGCCGCGCATTCCAGGGTACGATTTTTTCGAGTTTTACGAACCGGCGAACCAGTTGGGCGGCGACTACTACGATTATGTGGAATTGCCCGGCGGCCGATTGGCCGTGGTCGTGGCCGACGTTTCCGGCAAGGGCATTTCGGCGTCGCTGTTGATGGCGAAGCTCTCGGCCGAAACGCGTTACTGCCTGGCAAGCGAGCCGGAGCCGGCGCAGGCGGTCGGCCGCTTGAACCGCGGACTGTGCGACAGCGGTTGGGAAGACCGATTCGTGACGATGGTGCTCGCGGTGCTCGATCCGCGCCGGCACGAGATAACGGTGGTGAACGCGGGGCATCTGCCACCGCTGTTGCGACGCGGCCCGAATGCGGTTTCGCCGCTCGGCGTGGCCGAAGCCGACATGCCGTTGGGCGTTGACCGCGAGACGGACTACAAGGCCGTGACGTTGCCGCTCGCGCCCGGCGAGGCGTTGGTTCTTTACACCGACGGCATCACGGAGGCGATGAACGCGGCCGACGAACTTTACGGCTTACCGCGGCTCCTGATGCTGTTGGAATCGGACATCGATCGCGTCAGCATCCTGGGGCGTCGGATTCTGGACGACGTGAAGCAGTTCGTCGGCGCCCGCTCGCAAAGCGACGACATGTGTCTGACGTGTTTTGGCCGGGCGAAAACGGAGTAAAGCCCGCAGTCATTGGTCTTTTATTTGCCTATGAGCGTATAATCGAATAGAGAAACGAATTCCGTTCCCCCGACATGACGGGACGCATCGTTTCAAGAAGGCGTTGACAATCGTTACTACTTTTGGAGGTGGATAATGAGAGGTGGCAAGGCCGTGAAAAGAGTGCAGCGGTGGCAAGACCATTCGACGAAACAATCGCCAGTCGCAATCGCCCGCGACTTGGCCGCTCATTACCGTCAGGCGGAACGGCGATTCCCGCCCAAAAACCGAGGCTAAAACATGACCTCGCCTCGCGGGGCCAGGGGAGTATAACGGCACTGATCGCCATTGCCGGAAGACCGGCAGGCGCCAGCCGCTAATTTTCCGCCACACCGTGACGCGGCGGCCTGTTGCCTCTATAATGGCGGCATGGCGAAACGAACCCAACGTAAAAAATCCGCCGTAACGGCGGGCGGGCGGCTCTCAGGCGGCGATATTCGGCCCGTCGCCGGCATGCGCATCATCGGCGGACGGCTCGGCGGCCGACGCCTCCACTACACGGGCGATTTTCGCACCCGGCCGATGAAAGACCGCCTCCGCGAGGCCGTTTTTAATTTGCTGGGCACGGACGTTCGCGGAAAGCATGCTCTCGACCTCTTCGCCGGCACCGGCGCGTTGGGCCTCGAAGCGATCAGCCGCGGCGCCGCTCGGGCCACGCTCCTCGAACAGCATCATCCGACGGCCGCCGTCATTCGCCAAAACATCGCAGAACTCGGCCTGGAGGCGCAAGCCGAGGTCGTGCCCGGCAACACGTTTATCTGGTGGCACAAGCAGAAGAAATCGGGCTGCGAGGACCTGCTGCGAACGTGTGCCACTGCCGGCTTGCCCAGCAGTGCATTGGATGGTTCCCCGGAAAACACTGCTGGACAAGCCAGCAGTGGCACCGGGACCGGCGCGCTTCCCTGGGCGGTGTTTTGTTCGCCGCCTTACGATTTCTACGTCGAACGCATCGATGACATGCTCGAACTGCTCGGCGGCCTGTTGGAAGCCTCGCCGGCGGGCAGCGTTTTCTTGGTCGAAGCCGACGATCGTTTCGACTTTCAGCAACTTCCCGATTTCGAGCGATGGGACGTTCGCAGTTATCCGCCGGCAGTGGTCGGCGTGTATCGGAGGGGATAGGGTATAGGGAATGAAATAGGTTGCATCTGGACTCGCCCGACGCCGTGTTGTATGATGGCAAGGGATGAACGATAGGCAGCTTTCGCGGGAGTCGATGATGCACAACGAATTTACAGCCGTCGTCGAACGCGACGGAGAATGGTATATCGCGTATTCGCCGGAAATCCCTGGCGCCAACGGCCAAGGCAAAACGAAGCAAGAATGCTTGGATAGCCTTGCCGACGCCATTGCGTTGATTCTCGAAGACCGCCAGCAGGAAGGCTTGCGCGGCATTCCCGACGACGCCCTTCAGGAGACCGTTTCCCTCTCGTAAAACGCACCGCCTCGCCCGAAAAATTTGCCGCGGCCTGTCGGTTCCCGATAACTTTTAATATTTTGCGATCCATCCACATCACCAACCGGCAAAAAACGCTGCCGCTCGATCGCCGACGCATGAGGTCGGCGATTCGGGCGATTCTCGGCGACGCCGAAATCTCGGATTCGGAAATCAGCGTGGCCGTCGTCGATGATCCGGCCATCGCCGCGTTGCATGGGCGGTTTCTCGACGATCCGACGCCGACCGACGTGCTGAGTTTCGCGTTGGAGCAATCGCCGGGCCGTTTGGCGGGCGAGGTGATCCTGAGCGCCGACGCCGCCGTGGCGAATGCGGCGAAATACCATTCCACGCCGGCGGAAGAATTGCTGCTCTACGCCATTCACGGCGCGCTCCATCTGGTCGGCTACGACGACATAACGCCGGCCCAAAGGGCGGTCATGCGAAAAAAAGAAAAAGAGTATCTCGCGCGAACTCGGCGCTATTAATACCGATGTTGCCAATGATCCTTGCTCAACCGCAAACACGGCTGTTCCAGCCGAGTTTGCCGGCCGTTTGGTCGCGCAAACGTTCATTGGCAAGGCAGGACACAATAAATCCCGCGATTGTTGTTTCCGCAAACCGCCGCGCATGGAGGCCGCTCGACGAACGATGCGACGATTCCGACGGCAAGATCGTCAATCATGCACGTAGGTTTCCAGGAATCGGGCCAAGCGGTGGAAATCGCTATCGGGCTCGATGTAGCGAACGACCGTGACCAGCGTGGCCGGATCGACCAACTGGCCGAACGGCACGAACTTCAACTCCAACTGGCCGACGACGGAAACCATCACGCCGTCGAGCCGCTTCTCGACCAACGCGCGATACGCGCCGACGCCGAGCTGGCTGCCCAACATCACGTCGAACGCCTGGGGCCGCGCGCAACGGCATTCATAGCCGAGTTGGACGCCGGTGATCCTGCGCGACTTGCCGGTTTGCTTGTTGTATTCCTTCGCGGTCAAGTCGGCGAACAAGCGGCTCAAGTTCAATTTCGAGACGGCGATGTGGCCGTGTTCGTCGCGCGGCACGCCCTCGATGTGTCTGTGCGGCAGAAATTCGGCAAGGCCCTCGGCGATGATGATGACGCCGTACTCCTTGTGTTCCGCCTCCTCGCGCACCCGCATCGTGGCCACGATTCGCTTGACCACTTCTTCCAAATTCATGACGCGGCGAATCGTGATCTTGCCGGTCTTGGAATCGGTGGTTTCTTCGCTCGCCTCGAACTTGCCGGTGATGTCTTCGACGCTGATCACCAAGCTGGCTTCGCCGGCGATCGCGGCGCCATAGGCGAGCCAACCGGCGCTGCGGCCCATCGTCTCGGCCATGAAATAGGTTCGGTTCGATTCGGCGTCGGCCAACAGGTTGCGGATTTCGCCGGCCAATGTTTCGACGGCCGTGAAATATCCGAACGTGAAGTCGATGCCCGAGTAATCGTTGTCGATCGTCTTCGGCAAATGGACGATGGGCAATCGCTTGCTTCCGGCGGGCAATTGATCCTGGAAGAGCTTGAATTTGTTCGCGGTTTTCAGCGTGTCGTCGCCGCCGATGGAAATGAGCGCGTCGACGCCGATCGAGGTCAAGGCGTCGTAGACGGTCTTCAGCGGCGCGCTGCGTTCCGCGTCCTTCAAGTGAGCGGGACTCGAAACCAACTTGCCGGGATTCGTCCGGGCGGTGCCGATCAAAATGCCTTGGCTGTTGCGCGTTCGCTTCAAAACCGTGTGGTCGATGCGGATGTAATCGCGGCCTTCGACCATCGGATGATCGGCGGCGAATTCCATCAGGTGCGAATAGCCGTTAAGGATGCCGTAGACCTCGATATTGTTTCGCAGGAATGAGACGGCCGCCGTGGAGATGACGGCGTTCGCCGCCGGCGCCGGTCCGCCGGCGAAAAGAATGGCGACGCGATGAATGCTGGAATCCAAATGGGGCGGTCTCGATAATGTGCTGCTCATGCTAGGGGCTAGGGGCTAGGGGCTAGGGATTAGTGCAAAGCCGCAGGCGGCTTTTGTTCTTCAATCTTCGTTCTTCAATTTTTCAGCTCATCCACGTTCTTTCGATAAACGTCGTATCCACTTTTGCCTCGTTGAAAGCCACGTGGTTGAGGATTTTCAGTTGCAGGGGGATCGTCGTTTTCACTCCCTCGATGCGCAACTCGCCAAGCGCGCGCTTCATGCAGGCGATCGCTTCCGGGCGGGTCGGCTGATGCACAATCAGCTTGCCGATCATCGAATCGTAATAGGGCGAAACGACGTAGCCTTCGTGAACGTGCGAGTCGAATCGCACGCCAAATCCGCCGGGCACGCGCAATTTGGTGATGGTGCCGGGCGTGGGGCGGAAATTCTTGTCGGGGTCTTCGGCGTTGATGCGGCACTCCATCGCCACGCCTTCCTGCCGCACGTCGGCTTGAAGGAACGGCAAGCGTTCGCCAGCCGCCGCCAAAATCTGAGCCTTAATCAAGTCGATGCCCGTCACCAGTTCCGTCACGGGATGCTCGACTTGAATTCGGGCGTTCATTTCGATGAAATAAAAATCGCCCGACGGCGCCACGATGAACTCGACCGTGCCGGCGTTCGTGTAATTGGCCGCGCGAACCAAGCGGACGGCCGCGTCGCACATGGCCGCGCGGGTTTTCGGGTCGAGATTCGGAGCGGGGCTTTCCTCGATCAGCTTCTGATGCCGCCGCTGCATCGAACAGTCGCGTTCCCAAAGATGAACGACGTTGCCGTGATTGTCGGCGATCACCTGCACTTCCACGTGGCGGGGATGCTCGACGTATTTTTCCAAATAAATATCGCCATTGCCGAACGCCGCTTGAGCCTCGGCTTGCGCTTGCTGAATGGCGGTTTTCAAGGCCAGATCGTTCGAGGCGACCCTCATGCCGCGTCCGCCGCCGCCGGCCGACGCCTTAATCAGCACGGGGTAGCCGAACTGATGGGCGAGCGTTACCGCGTGGGCCTCGTCCTCGATCAGCCCCTCGCTGCCGGGCACGGTCGGCACTTTCACCTCTTTGGCCAAACGCCGAGCGGCGTTTTTATCGCCCAACAGGGCCATCGCCTCGTGCGTCGGTCCGATGAACTCGATTTCGCAACTGCGGCAAATCTCGGCGAAATGCGGATTCTCGGCCAGAAAACCGTAGCCGGGATGGATCGCCTGCACGTTGCCGATCTCGGCCGCGCTGATGACCCGATCGATCTTCAGATAACTGTCGGCGGCCTTGGGCGAACCGATGCAAAAGGCCTCGTCGGCCAACTGCAAATATTCGGCGCCGCGATCGGCCTCGCTGAAAACGGCGACGGTTTCAACGCCCAATTCGCGGCACGCGCGAAAGATGCGCAAGGCGATTTCACCGCGATTGGCAACTAGAATTCGCTTAAACACGGCTACTCCCGCGGATCGAGCTTGAAGAGGGGCTGCCCAAACTCGACCGGCGCGCCGTTTTCCGCCAACACGGCGACGACGCGGCCGGCAGCCTCGGCCGGAATCTGATTGAACACCTTCATGGCCTCGACGATGCAGACGGTCGTTTCCGGCCCGACGTGATCGCCAACCTTCACGAATGGCGGCGTGTTCGGATCGGAGGCCGCATAGAACGTGCCCACCATCGGACTCTTCACAAAAACGAAGTCTTTCGATTCGGCGTCGGCCGCGGGCGATTTTGCGTCGGCCGCGGGCGCCGCGGCAGCGGCAGGCGGCGGAACCTGCACGGCGGGCGCAATTCCCGCCACCGGCTGGCCCGATGCGCGGCGAAGTTGAATCCGCACTTCACCCTGCTGAAGGTCGATCTCGCACAGATCGTGTTCCTTCATCAGCTCCACAAGGCGGCGAATCTTGCGGACATCGAAAATATCCTGGCTTGGCGTAGCGGGCGTATTCATGTTTTTTCCTTCTTCACGGCGTGCCACTGCCGGCTTGTCCAGCAGTGCTTCCCTGGGTTTCGTTGCGGACACTGCTGGTCAAGCCAGCAGTGGCACCCTTTTTCAACAGACCCTAACCGACCACGGCGTCTTCCAAACGCTTGGGCACGTGCGTAAGCACCTCGCAACCGGATCGAGTGACCAGCACATCGTCCTCGATGCGAACGCCCCCCCAACCGGGCAGGTAAATGCCCGGCTCCACCGTCACCACCATGCCCGGCCGAAGGACCGTTGCGTTTCGCACGGCCAAACGCGGGCCTTCGTGGACCAACAGACCAAGGCCATGGCCAAGGCCGTGGCGAAACCGGCGGCCGTAGCCGGCTTTTGCAATGAAGTCGCGGGCGACGCTATCGACCTCGTGGGCGACAACGCCCGGCCGAATGGCGGCAATCGCCCGAAGTTGGGCCTCCAATACAGTCCGATAGACCTGCTCAAGTTTCGGCGAGATTTTACCCGTGATGAGCACCCGCGTCAAGTCGCTACAATATAACCCCTCGTTCGTGCCCCAGTCAACCAGCACAAAGTCGGATTCTCGAATTTGTTTTTGGGTCGGCGTGGCATGCGGCAGCGCGCCGCGCGGCCCGACGGCCACAATGCTCGGAAACGAGGCATTTTTGGACCCGAATAGCCGAAATTGGTGCTCCAACTCATCGGCGGCCTCTTTTTCCGTCATTTCCGGCCGCAAAATCGACCGCAGCACGCCGAACGCCTTCTCGGCCTGCCAAACCGCCTTGCGAATTCGGTCGATTTCGTCGGCATCCTTGATTTCGCGGAGCGTTTCGACCATGTTCGAGGTCGTTGCCACCTCGGTTTTTCGCAGTTTTTCGACGATCCGGTCGCGGAGTCCGACCGTCATCGAATCGCCTTCGACGCCAAGCCGGCCGACTTTTCCGGTGCGTACCACCCGAACGACGGCCTGAAGCATCGAAACTCCCGGCGGCCGAATCTGCAAATCCAGGCCGGGACATTCTTCGCCCAATTGACTCGTG
>CAZWNM010000005.1:0-14653 GCA_964635765.1 uncultured Planctomycetaceae bacterium
TCGAGTTGGTCGTTCTGGTCGGGTGACCACGAACGGAGCACTGCGTCGGCGTCGGTTCCACGCTCGAAGGCATCAACGTTAATCCCGTGGCCTACGAACTCTTGCTCGAGCAGCCGTGGCACGACCGATCGCAAGTAGACCTCGAACGGTGGGTGACCGCCTATGCCACCCGTCGCGCCGGATGCGCCGACCCCGCCGTCATCGATGCCTGGACACTGTTGAACAAAAACGTGTTCCTCGACGGCGTTCACGGCATTCCGAACGAGGGTTCCATCATCGAGGCTCGCCCGCTGTTCGACTCGAAGGTGAATGCGCCCGTTGGCGCCTCGGGCTCCGTACAAGAGGCGCCTGCGCCCAGCCTGCCATACAAGCAATCGGACCTCGTTGCGGCCATTGACGAACTATTCAAGGCATCGCCGGAGGCCCAGGCCGCCGACGGCTACCGTTTCGACGCGGTGAATCTTGTCCGCCAAGCCATTGCCAACGATGCGGATGTGCTGAACGCCCGGATGATGGCCGCCTACAAGCGATCGGACCTCGCGGACTTCCGCCGACAGTCGGCCCGTTTTTTAGACCTCATCCGCGACATGGATACGCTGGTCGGCACGCGGCACGAGTTTCTGCTTGGCGTTTGGATCCAAGACGCCCGCGCCTGGGCCGCGACGCCCGCTGAGGCCGCCTACTACGAAGGCGACGCCCGGCAGATCATCACCACATGGCACAAGCCCGGTGGCACGCTCACCGACTATGCCCACCGCGAATGGAACGGCCTGCTCGGCACGTTCTATCTGCCGCGTTGGAAGGAATTCGTCAAACGTCTCGACGTCTCGCTCGCCGCGAACAAGCCGTTTGATTTCAGTGAATTCAACAAGTGGTGCATCGCGTTTGAGCAGGGCTGGCTGGACTCTACCGGCGGAAATTTCGCCGTAACGCCCAAGGGCGATGCCGTCGCTACGGCTCGGCGCATCTTTGCCAAGTACCGCGACGAATTGGTGCCCTCGCCGACTGTCGTCAAACTCGATAAGCTGGACTGAACCGCGCCGATCACTTCTCGAGATGAGGCGGCGGCGCCGCGCCCTTCAATAAAAACTCCGTGCCGGGATCGGGCGAATCAATGCGGCGAACGCGAACGGCGGAAACGTCGGGGATCGTGCAGTTGCTCTCGCAGATGCCGCAGCCGACGCACAAGTCGCGATCGACGTACGGAAATTGAAGTTCGATCTCCTGCCCGGTCTTGTCTTTCGTCTTGACCGTTTTGAAAATCTTGATCGCCTTGTCGGACACCGGACACATCTCCTCGCAACGGATGCAAGGCGTGTTTTCGGCCCAGGGCAGGCAACGCGAATGGTCGAAATACGCATGGCCGGTTGGCTTTGCGTGTTTCGCCTCTTCAGTCAAACGCGGAATGGCGCCGGTCGGACAAACTTGGCCGCAAAGCGTGCAGGAAAACTCGCAAAAGGTTTGATCGACGATAAATCGCGGCAGGAGCCGCGGCGAAAATACGCCCTTCAGGCCCGCCTCGAACACCGCCGGCTGCAAGACGTTCGTCGGACACACTTTCAGGCATTCGCCGCAGCGAATGCACAGGTCGAGAAACTTTTTCTCGTCGGCCGCCGCGCCTGGCGGACGAATGAGAAACGGATCAGGCGATTTGGGCCGAACCAGTTGCGACGTCGCCGCAACGCCCGGTATCGCCGCGCCTAATGCGATGCCCACCAGCGCCGAGCGGCGTGATAGATCGACCGGCCGCGGCGCGGCTTTCGCCGATTTTGATTTTTTGCCGAATGAAAAGCCGAACCGCACGATTCCCTTCGGGCAATCGTCGATGCAGTCCATGCACAGCGTGCAACGCGACGGAGAAAAGCCGGCCGTTCGGTCGAGGGCGCCGATGCGGCACGTTTCCGCGCAATGCCCGCACGTTTTGCAAACTTTCACCGGCGACCTTTTTAGCAGCGGCGTCCATTGGCTCAACAGGCTGAACATCGCCCCGGCCGGGCAAACATATCGGCACCAAAATCTTCGAGCGGCGAACTCCAACAGGAAAATAAGGCCCAACAGCGCGGCCGACACGACGGCCGTGTGAAACGCCATCGCGCGGAACGGCAGCAAGTGTTTTTGCGCGAACGGTTTTAATACGTCAACGACCCATCCATGATTAGCCCAATCGAAACCGGCGTCGGCGGCGCGATAGAGGTGAGGATCGCCCCAAAAAGTCATGCCGCGCACCAGCAGCGAGAACGGATCGACAAATCCGACCAGCGGAAACGCGAACGCGGCGGCCAGCAACACCGCGACCAACAGGACGAATCGCATGGTTTTTCCGGAGGCTGCAATTTGTCCGGAGGCTGTTAGCCTCCGGCTATTGGAAAACCAAGCGGCAAACCACCGATTCGTGCGGCGTGTGATCGGACGGAACAGGCGGTGGAATATGTCCAAGAAAGTGCCAAGCGGACAAATCCATCCGCAGAAGAAGCGGCCGAAAAGCAGCGTCAGCCCGACCATGACGGCGGCGGGCCAAAACGCGGCGATAAACTGCCGGGCGGCCAACATCGCGGCGGCGCCGGCCAACGGATCGAGCCGGAACAAGACGTTTTCGCCGCCGGCCAATTGATCGGCGCCGGCGTATTCCGTCCGGCGGAACAGCCAGAGGAACGCCGCGAGCAAAATCAGTTGTGACGCTCGTCGCCACCATCGCCAAGGGATCCAAAGCGGACGTCGCATGATAGTCGATTCTCAGGCCTTGACGATCTTCACCTTCGCCAAATCCATCTCGCCTAAACCGAGTTTGAATCCGGCGACATTCGATGCCAAGTCCTCGGGCTTCATGCCGAAAAGCGTCGTGGCGTAAGCGTCGGCGGCGACGGGGTCGGCCGAAGCGATCAGCGTGTCGAGCACTTTCACGTCCTTCAGATTTCCGCCGGTCGGCCCGTTGCGGAGCAAAATCCGCGTGGCGTCGATGATGGTCAGCTTGGGGCGAATGACCAGGTTCAGGTCGGCGACGCGTTGATGGATATCTTTGTGGATTTCGCCGCGATTACCGCCGATGACGCCCATCACGTTCTTCAGTCCGAGCGTCGGCTTGGCCAAAATGTGATTTTTGGCGATCGGAACGTTGATGTAGCAATCGCACTCGGGCGGCAGGGCTTCTTTGTAGAACCCGAACTCGCGGATCGACTTGCTGTTTTCGATTTTGACCGGCACGACGTTCTTCTCTTCCAAGAAAAAGCAGCGGACGCGGGGGTCGCCGATCGACTCGACGGCGCCCTGGATGCCGCTTCGGGCGTAGCAGCGGCGAGCGTCGTTGCAGGTGCGGTCGAAAATCGATACCCGCTTGGCGCCGGCGTCAAGACACAATTGCACCACGGCCTTCACGACGTCGGGGTGCGTGGTCGCGGCCTGCTCGGGCGTGCGGTCCCAACCGATGTTCGGCTTCACCACGACGTTGTCGCCTTTTTTGACGAACTTCTCGATGCCGCCCAACGCTTTCAACGCCCTGACGACGAGATCATCGTATTTCTCGCCCTTGGCGACTGCCAACAGCGGCTTTTCATCGGAGTTGTCATCGGCGGCGAGGATAGTTTCGACGTGAAAAACCGGCGTTGTCAATAGCGTTCCAGCCGACCAAGCCGCGACCTGTTCGATAAAACCCCTGCGATCCATTGTCTCACTCCCGTGTTAACAAAACCTCAGTGCCTGACGGACACGCGAATCTGCATTATGTTGCATTATGCGGCGACAGTCAACAAGAAGAGCAAAATCCGCGTGATTTACCACTTTCAGATAGTTCGTTATCGCCGTTGTTGTGGGGGCGAAAAGGATGCGGCACGGTTTCGAATACGCCTGCGCGACGTTTTCGAACGATATTCTCCGCCATTGCTATCCCATCTCGTGTAAACTACACTGTATTGCTACCCTCCATGAGGCCCACCAATCATGCCGACGCTTTTCGCAATGCACATGGCCAACGAGTTGCTGAGCGTTCCGGTCGCCGCGGCAACGCTGTTCGTTGCCGCCGTCGCCGTCGCCGTCGCCGCGCGACGCCTGCGCGGAACGATGGACCAGCGCCGGCTGCCGCTGTTGGGCGTCATGGGGGCGTTCGTCTTCGCCGCGCAAATGATCAACTTCACCCTGCCGCTCATGCCGGGCACGAGCGGACACTTGTGCGGCGGCGTGCTGCTGGCGATTCTCATGGGGCCGGCAGCCGGCATCGTCACGATGACCGCCATTCTCATCGTGCAGTGTTTGGTGTTTCAGGATGGCGGACTCATCGCCTTGGGCTGCAATATCATCAATATGGGCGTGATCCCATGTCTGTTGGGCGGTTTGATGTATCGCGTCGCGCTCGGGCCGGCAGCCAAGGCGGCGGCCGCGCGGCAGTATTTCGCCGCGTGGATTGCGTGCCTTGTCGGAGTAACTGCCGGCGCGGCGATGGTGCCCGTCGAAGCAGGCGTCAGCGGCGTGCTGCAAGTGCCGATCGGCCAGTTTTTAGGAGTGATGGTCGGCGTGCATCTGATGATCGCCCTTTGCGAAGGCGCCCTCACGTTCGCCGTGGTCGCCTATTTGCGGCATGTGCGGCCGGAACTGCTGGGCCTCGAACCGAATGACACAATCCGCGATGCAATGGCCGATTCGCCCGCGAGCCGGCGGCCCGGCTATGGCATTATCGCCGCGTCGTTTTTGACGACCGCTTTGTTGCTGGCCGGCGTGGTAAGCTGGTTCGCCTCGACGTCGCCCGAAGGTTTGGAGTGGTGCTATCAATCGCGTCGCTATGAAAAAGTCGAGCAAAACGTCCGCAACGAATCGCCGGTCGTCGTCGCGATCGATCGGTGGCAGAAAAAATGGTCGCCGATGAGCGACTATACGAAGCGTGCGGCGCCGCTCGGCGCGTTGCCAAACGAAAGCAAGTTGAGTGTCGCCGCATGGCCGCACGTCGATGGCTGGGGTTCGTTGGCCGGCGTCTTGGGCACGGCCATCACGTTGGGTCTGCTTTACGGCGTATCGCGCTTGATTCCGAAAACATCGCACGATTGACACGCCCATGCACCACCACTTCATCGACCGATTTGCATTGGGCGACTCGCCGATCCATCGGCTCGACGCGAGGGCGAAGCTCGCGGCCGTGCTCTGCTACACGGTCGCGCTGATCAGCTTCGACCGCTACGCCATCGCCGGCCTTGCGCCGATGGCGCTGCTGCCGTTGGCGATGCTCTGGTTCGGCGGCGTGCCGGTTCAGTTCGCGCTGCGTCGCGTGGCGATGCTTTGCCCGTTCGTCGTCATGCTCGTGCTGATGAGTCCGATTTACGACCGCATGCCGCACGGCGAGGCGTTCGGGCCGTGGCATGGCGAGATTGCCGGCGGCTGGCTCACGGCCGCCAATATCACGATCAAATTCACCTTCGGCGTGCTGGCGCTCACGTCGCTCGTGTGTACGACGCGATTCGCCCTGCTTTTGGAGGCAATGCGGTGGATGGCCATGCCGAAAATGATCGTCGTGCAGTTGGGATTTCTTTATCATTATATTTTCGTCTTGATCGACGAGGCGATGCGGGTGCGGCGGGCACGCGATTTCCGCGGCGCGGCCTTGGCGCCGATCGGACGCCGGCTCGCGGCAACCGGCGGCGTCATCGGCACGCTTTTCGTCCGCACGCTCGACCGTTCTGAACGAATTCAAATCGCGATGTCCGCCCGAGGCTACCGCGGCGAGATGCACAGCCTCGGCCGGCTGCGATTCACGCTCGCCGACGCCGTGTTTCTCGTCGCCGTCGCCGCATATCTCGCGATTTGTCGGTTAGGCTATCCGAGGTGGATATAATATGGCTGACGTTCCCGCCTTGCTTGAGGTAGAAAATGTCTGCGTGCATTACGCCGACGGCGTCGATGCGCTCGACGGCGTGTCGTTCATGGTGCGCGCGGGCGAGCGGGTCGGGCTGATTGGCCCCAACGGCGCCGGCAAAACCACGCTCATGCTTTCGATCATGAACGCCCTGCGTTTTTCCGGACGAGTCACGATCGATTCCATTGAGGTCGGCCGAAGAACCGAGCACGAAACTCGCGGCCGTTGCGGCATGGTTTTTCAAAACGCCGAGGATCATCTTTTCATGCCGACCCTGCTCGACGACGTGGCGTTCGGGCCGCTCAACCAAGGCTGCAACGCCGACAAAGCGCGACGCCGGGCCGATGAGGCGATCGCAAACGTCGGCCTTGCAGGTTTCGAACTCCGGTCGGCCCATCACATGTCGGCCGGGCAAAAACGGGCTGCATCGTTGGCCACCGTCATGTCGATGCAAGTCAAATTGCTTCTGCTCGACGAACCGGGCGCGAATCTCGACTGCCGCGGCCGTCGCCGGCTCCTCGAAATCCTCGCCGACCGGCCGGAAGCAATGCTGTTGGCCACGCACGACCTGCCGATGATTCATCGGCTATGCAGTCGCACGATTTTGTTGGACGAGGGTCGGATCGTCGCCGACCGCCCGACCGATGCGATGCTGGCCGATACCGCGTTGCTCCGCGAGCATGGCGTGATGGATTAGTCGGGGACGTTCAAGAAAACACATCGGGGCGACGGTGATTGCTCGCCGTCGCCCCGCGTGATTCGGTGTTCGAGAGAGTCATCCCTCGACGACCTTCCCGTCAGCTTCCTGTTTAGCGAAGAATTCTGTTGACGCCTTGGTCAACCAAGAAGCTGCTGTTGTTGGCAACCGGCAGGTACGGGCCGGCGCAGTGGGTCTCGCAGCAATCGCAGCAGCGACCGCCGAAGTAGATCGTGATGCCCATGCTGATGTCGTAGCAGGTGTCGACCGAGGCATCCGGGCCGGCGGCAGCCGTGGGATGCACGTACTCCGCGTTCGCATATAGCGAGATGCGATCCGACAACGGCACTTCAACACTGGCGCCGAGGAGCCAATCGGAAAGGCTGCCGTCGCCGGTGAGCCGATCATTTTGGGTCAAGCCCGCCCACAAGAAGCTTTCGGCCTTGGTGCATTCGAATTCGTGACGCCAGAAGCATTCGGCGTGGCTGACAGCTCGGTTGGCGACCAGATAATCGATGCCGGCAACGACGACTGTCTGACGCGTGGTGTTGTCGCGTACAGCGCCGCGGACGCCGAAGGCGTTGCAATCGCTGACGGCCCATTCGACTTGGCCGCGCCATTGGCCCAAGGTCGGGTCGTTGGCGTACGCGCCCCAGTCGGTGTTGACCATCCAGTCGTAGACCAAGCCGAAGCTCAGGTGTTCACCGCACGGGGCTTTGCGGAAAAAGCCGGTGGTGATAAAGGTTTGTTCCTGGCTGGCGGCCGTGTTGAGCGTGTCGCGGCCGTCGAAATCGTAGATGCCGTAGCTCATGCCGAGTTGCCAGCCGAAGCCGTACTCGGAAAGTCCGAACAACGGCACGGACGCATTCAATCCGGTCACGGCGCCGAAGTTGTCGTTCAGGCCGGCTTCGCTAACGCCCTTGAACGCGTCGAAACCCGCAAAGCCGACGACGGCAAGGCCGGATTCGCAGCAATTCGTGTTACACAGTTGCTCACAATTGGTGCAAGACGATTGCGCCGGAGTTGTGACTTGTTGGTTGCCGACTGTGGTTACCGACTGGTCGTTGCTATTCGCCCAGCTATAGTAATCGTCGGCCGCCACTGCCTGGCACGCGGCTGCCATTGCCAGCAAAGCCGCTGCATGTCGTAACATCTTCATGACGGTCCCCCCTGATTTGAAGGAAAATAGGCGCCCTAATACATTCACCCCAATACATGCTTAGTGAATCGGCGGAAGAGGCGTGAAATCTGACAATCTAGGTCGTCCTGCAAAAAAACACCCCAGCCTACCCAACTTCATGTCGTTCAGCCTGCAAGGTTTGCGCAGATTTCCAGATTTTCGCAAGAGAAGCTCGTATCTCAGGCACCCCGTGCCCGGCAGGTACTGGTCCGGCAGCCATAGCAGATCAAAACCGAATCAGCTAACGGCCGAAACTGTCTTTCTACGCTTTCCATCTTGCGCAATCTTCCAAATCGCTGCATCCAGTAGACTTTGCTCAAGCGGAAGCGTCGCTGCGACGAAGAAAGGAGGAAGGGTATAATTGTGCAGGACTCTACGATTGGGTAGTGCGTTTTCAATCAAACGATAATGGCAGAGAGGCAAGGCGGGCCATGACGGATGCCGCTTCAAAACTTGAAATCGACGCTGACGAGAGCCTGTTCGGCCGGTTGGCGCTCATAACGGCCGACTGGATCGCTGACATCGGCGCGGTGCTGATTGACATGTTCATCGGCCTCGGCCGCGTGGCGGCGTTCAGCCTGCAAACGTTCAGTTGGATGTTGACCCGGCTACCGCGGCGCGAGACGATCTTTCCGAACTTTTATCAGATCGGCGTGTTGAGCCTGCCGGTGGTGATGTTGACCGGCACGTTTATCGGCATGGTGCTGGTGGTGCAAAGCTATATGCAGTTTCGCAATTTGCACATGGAAGCGAAAATGGGGGCGGTCATCAATATGTCGCTGGTCCGCGAGCTTGGGCCCGTGTTGGCCGCCACGATGCTTGCCGGCCGAGTCGGCAGCGCGATGGCCGCCGAACTTGGCACCATGCGCGTCACCGAGCAGATCGACGCGCTGGTGACGATGGGCGCGAATCCGATTCATTATCTCGTGGTGCCGCGATTCCTCAGTTGCTTGATGCTGATTCCCGCCCTGACGATCATGGCCGATTTCATGGGCGTGATCGGCGCGTTTTTCTACGCCGTGCAATTGAACGGCATCGACGCGCACCACTATCTTGAAAATTCGCAGAATTTCGTCGGCAGGTTCGACTTGTTCGCCGGCGTTTTCAAGAGCCTGTTTTTCGGGGCGGCGATCGCGTTGATCGCATGTTATCGCGGTTTCAACTGCGAGCCTGGCGCCGAGGGCGTCGGACGGGCCGCCACCGCCGCGTTCGTCTATTCGTTCGTCATCATTTTGTTATTGGACTTATTGTTGGGCATCGCCCTCGACGGGCTGTACTTCACCGTCTGGCCGGAAGCGCCAAAACTGTTTTGATATGGTTTCTTCCCTATCCGACATTATGGAACAGAATCGCTTTCTGGTTCGGCTGGAAGGCGTCGATGTCGTTTTCGGACAAAATCAAGTGCTACGCGACATCGCCATCGACATTCCGCGCGGCCAGACGCTGGCCGTCATCGGCGAGAGCGGTTGCGGCAAGACGGTGTTGCTGAAAACGATCATTGGGCTATTGCGGCCCAGCCGGGGCACCGTGCGGTTCGACGGCCGCGACCTGGCCGAACTCAACGACAAGGAACTGACGCGGCAGCGGATTCGATTCGGGTTCGTTTTTCAGCAGGCCGCGCTCTTCGACAGCATGACCATCGCCCAAAATGTCGCGTTTCCGTTGCGGCAGCACTCGGGCAAGGGCATGGACGAAATTCGGGAGATTGTTCTCGCGCGGCTGGCCGAGGTCGGCTTGCCGGAAGATGTTTTGAGCAAGAAGCCGGCCGAACTTTCCGGCGGCATGAGAAAGCGCGTCGGACTGGCCCGAGCGCTGGCTTTGGAGCCGGAAATCATGCTTTACGACGAGCCGACCACCGGATTGGATCCGATCATGAGCGACGTGATCAACGAATTGATGCTCACCGCGCGCCGGCAGCATCCGGTCACCAGCATCGTGGTGACGCACGACATGCGCACGGCCCAAAAGGTGTCCGACCGCGTGATTATGCTGTATCCGACCTCGCGGCTGGAACTCGGCGAGCCGCAAATCATTTACGACGGGCCGGCCGACGAGATCGAGCGGGCCGACGACAGCCGCGTTTCCCAATTCGTGCGCGGCGAAGCGCGCGAACGGCTCATGGAAATGCGGCACGAGAACGGACGGTGAACCATGGACGAACGCACGAAACAATATCATGTGGGCGTGATGTTTTTGGCCACGCTGATCGCCACGGCGATTTTGCTGGTCATGTTCGGCAAACTGCCGAAGTACGTCGGCAGCTATCCGGTGCAAGTGCGATTCGACAACGCCGGCGGAATCAACGCCAACACGCCGGTTCGCAAAAGCGGCATTCTCATCGGCCGCGTCGCCGAGGTTCAGTTGACCGAGAACGACCAACACGCGCTGGCCACGCTCGACATTCAGAAGGACAAGCACATCTATCAAGACGAGATATGCTCCATCTCGCGCGATCTGCTGGGCGACACCGCCGTGGTGGTCCGCCATCAGCTGGGCACGAGAAAGCCGCACGAGCCGATCGCGCTGGGCACGGTTCTCATCGGCGAAATTTCCGACGACCCGACGGGCCTTAAAAGCGCCATGGCCGAACCGTTCAAGAAGGTGAGCGACACGGGCGACGCCCTGACCAAGGCCAGTGTGAAGTTTGGCGAGGCCTCCGATCGCGTCAGCCAATTTCTCGATAAGGACGCCGAGCGGGACATGCGCGACATTATGCGCGACGCCGCCAGTTCGCTCAAGGCGGTGCAGAAAATCCTCGGCAGCGACGAGAGCCAGGCCAAGCTCGCCGAAACCATGAAGAAGTTGCCCGACACGCTCGACAACATGAACCGCACGTTTGCCGCCACCGACGAGGCGATTCGGAAATTTACGGAGCGGTCGGGCCCCGACAACAAATCCGCGATCGATCGCATGGTGAATACGATCGAGTTGGCTCAGAAGACGCTGCGCGAGTTCAACGAATCGCCGGAGCCGGGCGTGCCATCGACGGCTGCGCAAATGAAAAAAGTCGTCAGCAACGTGGAAGAGTTCACCACGATCTTGCAAGACATCACCTCGCGCATCGACCGCGGCGACGGCACGCTCGGCGCGATGCTCAACGATCGGCAGTTGTACGATCGGTTGAATCGGGCGGCGAAAAACATGGAGCAGGTCAGCCGCGACTTGAAACCGATCATCGACGACGCCCGCACCGTCAGCGACCGAATGGCCCGAAATCCCGGCTCGATGATTCGCGACGCCATCAAGCCCGGGCCGGGCGTCAAGGGGAATGGGGGACAGGGAGACTGGGAGACGAGGAGACTGGGAGACAGGCGCCTGGAGACTGGGGAATAGGGACTGGGGACTGGGGACTTTTTCACCGAAAACCGAATTGTTCACCATCCTGCGCGGAGTTTTTCACCAAAAAAAAGTTTTTCATTGTTCACCGCTTGAATACCCCAGTGAAAAAGTTACGGCGTGTTGAACAATCGCAACCGCTTTTGTATCAACGAGTTCCGGAGACTCGTTTTTTCGTAACTGTCCATGCTCCTTTGGGTGGCATGTTGAATAATTCCCTCTCCGGTGGCGTGCGGTTCCCCTTGTTGTCTGCTATTTCGATGGCCGGCTAGTCTTTGCCCATTCTTTTAGCACGTTGTCGCGTCGGTTTCAATCGAACTTCTTGGGCCAAGCCGCGAAAAACCGCCGTTCGGTTTCCACCGGCGTCCGGTCGCATCCCCCATTTGCCAAACTATCCCCCACGGCCGTGCCATTGACAATTCCCGACGGAATGGGAAGATGGATGCGTTATCGACATCAGCATGCGTAGGGGGTGCCGATGGGGAAGAATAGACAGAGCCACAAAGCAAAACTCACTTTTCCCAAAGACGAGCATGGCCCCTTTTCTACCGCTCGAACTTTTCCTGTGACGACCAATGCTCAACAAAGGGCGGCAATTAAGACCATGCCTGACTTTGATCCTTATCACAAATGGCTCGGTATTCAACCCGAAGAGCAACCAGCTAACTATTATCGGCTGCTGGGACTCGTCTTGTTCGAGGATGATCCCGACGCGATTGCCAGCGCCGCCGACCAACGAATGGTCCACATCCGGTCGTTTCAGGGGGGCAAGCATGCCAACCTATCGCAAAAAATTCTCAATGAGATTGCGGCGGCCAGAATTTGCCTGTTGAATTCGTCGAAGAAAGCGGCATACGACCAAAGGCTACGTGGACAATTGCCGCCACCCCCTCCAATTGCTAAAGCAGCGGAACACGACCAGAAGCCTCCGTTGCAACTACCGCCGCTATCAATTGTCGAGCCGGTGGAATACGAGAAGCAGTTTTCGTCGCAATTGCCGCCCCCACCAATTGTCGAGGCAGATGATTTTTCTGACATGGAAATTCCTCGCGTTCGCAATGCCTACAAAGTTTACAAGAAAAAGCCATCGGGGCTGCCTTGGGTGTTTGCCTGCATTGGTGGAATTGTGGTAGTAGTGATCGTGTTTCTACTTGGCAATACTGCTCCGGTTGAGCAAGAAGTGGCTAAAACCCAGGTGGCCAAGACGATTACAGCGAACCCACCGGCAAGGAAGGCACAAATAGAGAAAAGCATGCCGACGCCCAAGCCCGAGATTAAAACACAGCCGAAGGTTGAGCTAACGACACCAACACCCGCCACGCCCACAAAACAGGAGGAGAATGCCACCTTTGTTCCGCCTCCCTTTATTCCGAGCGGCCTCGCTGATCGCCCAATAGGCGCTGATCGCGTAAAAGCCGAAAACGACGTGAGAAGTCTTTTCTTCACCGCCATTGAAGCGGCGAAACTGCCGGCGCAAAAAGCAAAGGTGGCGACCGACGTATTGAAAGTGGCACAACAAAGGACGAATAACGACGCCGAGCGATTTGAGTTGTTGCTTCTCGCAAAAAATCTGGCTGTTGAGGGCCACGATAAGAAAACCGCTTGGGAGGCGTCGATTGCGATTGCGAAGGGATATAAGCCAAAGTTAGCGGAGGGGTCGAATGACGGCAAGGTAAAGTTTCAAAAGGCTCAGAATCTTTGGCGAGCGGCGCAAGATGGAAAGTCGTGGCGCGAGCGGTTGAAGCTGGAAGCCGATGCAATAGAGTGGTACGCTCGGGCGAAGACCGATACCAGTTCCACTAGCGGGATCGGAAGACTCGAAAAATCGCTTTGCGAAAGTAAAATCGCGGAAGGGTTGGGGGCAGGGGTGGCGGCAAAAGCAGACAATGATACTCCTGCGACAAGGGCGGTCAGAAAAGGCTTGGAATGGCTCATCAGTCAACAACAGAGCGATGGACATTGGACATTCATCACCAAACCGAATCCTGGCAATCTTGCCAACTCTCCTTGTTGTGCAACGGCAATGGCTCTTATCCCATTGCTGCGTGCTGGGTATACACATCGGTCGGGTGAGCATCAAGAAGTCATCAACAATGGATTGAAGTTTCTGACAAGTTTGATGACCGTGAACAAGAACATTGGAAATCTGTTCGAGCCGGATTCAAAGATGTATGGGCAAGCCATATGTACGATAGCCCTTTGTGAAGCGTATCATCGCACGCATGATCAGAAGTTGCGAGAAAAGGCTCAGGCAGCCATTAATTTCATTGTCTGTGCTCAGGATCCGAAAGGAGGTGGCTGGCGTTATGAGCCTCGGCAGGGAGGCGATACGTCCGTCACGGGTTGGCAGCTTACGGCCCTTTCCATTGCGAAGGCAGCAAAACTACAAATCCCACGCGAGACATTTGTAAAGGCCGATAGCTTTCTAAACGCGGTGCAAATGGGCGGCGGAGCCAGTTACGGTTACGCACCAGGCGATGCTGGAGGACCAGCGAACACATCGGTGGGACTATTGTGTCGCATCCATCTTGGATGCAAGAAGGACCATCCAGCATTGCAGCGGGGCATGATTCAAGTAAATGACCAGGGGCCGTCGCCTGACAACATGTATTTCAACTACTACGGCACTCAACTCATGCGGAATGCCCAACCTGACCAGTGGTTTAAGTAGCGTTCCAAGATGCGTGACCAATTGGTCGTAGCACAGTCCATCCAAGAAGATTCCAAAGGCAGTTGGTATTTTCCTGGCAGTGACCGCGGCGCCGAGCAAGGAGGACGACTCTATTTTACTTCAATGGCCGTCATGATTTTACAGTTCTGTGAGCAGGACTAACGAGTGCGGCCCGCAGGGCAGCGCTGACGAAGGGAAGTGAAACGAGTGCCACTGGCTCGGCCAGTGCCCGGTGGGTTTGCTTGCGGTTGCAGGACGGCGTAGTCTTTTCACTTCGGATCACGAAGCACTGGCCGAGCCAGTGGCACTCATCCCCAGTTCCTTTCGTCAGTGCCACCCCACCGCTCGACCCACCCTACTTTTTTACAGCCCGTTGCCCTCATCGGCGGCTTCGTGGGCGAGGATGCCGAGAACGAGCTTGCGCAACTTCGGCTCGGCGTCGTTTGCGACGGCGATGATCTCTTCGATGTTGGCCGGCTTCAGCGAATCGGGAAAACATACGTCGGTCACGACGGAAAGGCCCAAGACGCGCATTCCGGCGTGGACGGCGACGATGACCTCGGGCACGGTGGACATGCCGACCACGTCGGCGCCAACGGCGCGCAAGAAACGGTATTCCGCGCGGGTTTCCAAGTTCGGGCCGGTCACGCCGACATAAACGCCGCGATGGGCCGTGAAATTCTCGCGCCGGGCGACCTCCATCGCGCGGCGAATGAGAATCGGGTCGTACGGCCGGCACATGTCGGGGAAACGCGGCCCGAGGTTGTCGTCGTTCACGCCCACCAGCGGATTGTCGTTCATCAGATTGATGTGGTCGTCGATGATGACGATATCGCCCTGTGAATAGAGTGGATTCATGCCGCCGCAAGCGTTCGAGACGATCAGCATTTCCGCGCCCAACGCCCGCATGACGCGAACCGGAAAGGTGATCTGCCG
>CAZWNM010000006.1:0-13982 GCA_964635765.1 uncultured Planctomycetaceae bacterium
GGTGTTTCCCTGTTGGAGCAGCAGTTGCACTGCTGGTCTCGAAAAGGGGTGGCAGTACAACTGCCACCCCAACATGGTGTTGATTTTGAATTTGGCGATTCCCGCAGTCTTGGCTCGCGACTTGTCCTCTGTTTACACTTTTGCCCGGCATTTTGCAACCGTTTTTCTTGGGTCAAGGCACTTTCTCCCAATGATTACGAAGCCGAAAACACCCCGGCGGTAGCCAAGAAGCTGTCAATCCTGGGTCGCCGCAGTAACCGCTCGCGCGGCAACCCTGGGCTATCTTCCGGAAGCCCTTCGGGCTATTTTAACAATCGATCATTTCTGATTTCCGGCACGCCCTCACCCCTGGCCCCTCTCCCAAACGGCGAGGGGAGTGACAACCGAAACCTCGCCATGCCCGCCAAAAAACCACTCACGATTTTCTTCTCGGTCGGCGAGCCTAGCGGCGATCTGCATGGGGCGAATTTGATCCGGCAATTGCAGGAGCGGCGGCCGGATGTGCAATGCGTCGGCTACGGCGGGCCAAAAATGGCCGAGGTCGGATGCAAGCTGCATGAAGACCTGACGGCGCTAGCCGTGATGTGGTTCGCCCGGGTGCTGGTGAACTTGCACAAGTTTTTGGCGTTGGCGAGCCGAGCCGACCGTTATTTTCAGCATCATCGGCCCGACGCGGTGGTGCTGATCGACTATCCCGGCTTCAATTGGTGGATCGCGCGGCGTGCGAAGGCGCACGGCATTCCGGTTTTTTATTATTCGCCGCCGCAGATTTGGGCCTGGGCGCGGTGGCGGGTGAAAAAAATGCGGCGGTTCGTCGATCACGTGTTGTGCGGGCTGCCGTTTGAGGAGGCGTGGCTTCGCCGGCACGGCTGCAATGCCACGTTCGTCGGCCATCCGTTTTTCGACGAGGTGCGGCGTTATCCTTACGACGAGAAGTTCGTGGCCGATCATTCCAACAAAGAAGGGCCGCTGGTGGCCATTTTGCCGGGTTCGCGGACGCAAGAGGTCACGCACAATTTGCGATGGTTTCTGAAGGCGGCGGCCATCATTCGCCAAAAAGTGCCGAACGTGCGGTTCGCGCTGGCCGCGTTCAAGCCGCATCAGGCGGAATTGGCCAGGCCGATGGTCGAACAGAGCGGATTGCCGATCGAGATTTGCGTCGGCAAAACGCCGGAGCTGATGCGGGCGGCCGATTGCGCGATGTCGGTCTCCGGGTCCGTCTCGCTGGAGTTGTTGTATCACGCGACGCCGACGGTGATTTTGTATTGGATCACGTGGCCGGCGTATTTCGTGCAGACTTTTTTTCGCAAGGTGAAGTACATCACGCTGGTCAATTTGCTATCGACCGGCGGCCTGGATTGCGATGACATTCGGCCGTTCGATCCGGCCCAGCCCGACGCCGATCGCGTGCTTTTCCCGGAATATCTCACGTATGAAGACAAATCGTCGCAAGTGGCCGGCCATATCGTCGAGTGGTTGATCGATCCCGCGAGGCGAGCGGCGCGCGTCGAGCAGCTTCGCGCGCTCCGGGAGCAAGTGGCGGCCGGCGGGGCGTCGGCCCGCGCGGCCGCTTATATTTTGGACGTGATTGATAATGTGAAGCAAGACTAGGAGGCTGGGAGACTGGGAGATTGGAGGCTGAGATTGGAGATTGGAGATCGTCCGCTTCGCGTTCACTAGCACTGTCCACTGCGCACTTTTTTCTAGCCCCTAGCCCCTAATCCCTAGCCCCTCATTCACCATGCCGCTCGATCGAGAAGAATACGTCGAACAGGCTTATCTGTTTCGGACGCTGCGCGAACGGATGCAGCAGAGCATGGCGACGCAGGATTTGCTCGACGCGGTTCGCCAGGAGATTTTGGCGACCACGATGCTGCCGTATGCCGTCGATTTCATGGCGAGCGAATTGCGATTGACCGGCGGATTCGCCACGGCGATGGCCCGGCTGCCGCATTATTTCACGCCGTTTCAATCGTACGTGATCGCGGAGGCCGAAAAGGCCGAGGGGCAATTCGATTTCCGCGTCGGGCTGGAAATCTTGCAGGCCGAGGCGGAATATCGCGCGAAAGGGGCGTCGCTGCAAGGCATTTTTCTGTTCCAATTCGAGGCCCTGTGCCGCAACCGGCTCGGCTACGAGCGCGGCCTTGATGCGGTCGCCGCCGACACGATTTACGACGGAAACTGGCGCGAGTGGATTCATTTCGTCCGCAAGGAACTCGGCCTGATCGATTTTGCCGACATGATTTACGCGCGGAGCGAGTTTTTCGAGAAGACGCAAAAGCCGACCGGCAAGCCGGCGCTGTTCGGCGAGAAGGAAGGCCGCATTGCGGCGGCCAACCGGCGGAAAGACCCGTTGTATTTGTTTTCGGCGTTGCAGCGGCACTTGGGCTATCCGAAGGTGCCGGAGCAGCGGCAGGAAGACGTGCAGCGATATTTGCTGCCGGCGTTGCAAAGCCGCGTCGAGCGGTTGGAAATGCGCATGTCGATTATGGACGAGGAACTGCGCGGCGGCGTCAACTTGGCGAAGTATTTGAAGAGGGATTAGGGATTGGGAACGGGAGACGGGGGAATCGGAAACAGCGCGCGGATGTTCGGGCGGCGCAAATAACGGAACCCGACGATGTAGAAAACGATCTTGGCCAAGCCGAAAACGACGCTAAAGGCGATGCCAATAAAGGCGCCGACTTTGGCGAGCATCGCGATGGTTTCAGCGGTGGGAGGGCCCCCCGATCCATTATGGGATGGCCGTGCTTCCGCCATGTGGACCATCATTTCCGACATGGCCGCCGCGGTATCGAGTTGTATGACAACCCCGACGATGGTTCGTACGATCTCGAAAATGACGGCGACGACAAAGGCGCCGACCAGCAGCGAGCAACCCTTGGGATGGAACTGTAAGACCAAGATTCCGCCAACGATCAAACAACAAGCCAGCACGACGTTCGTCGCCAGAAGACCCAATTGCACCCCGCGGTATGGTTTTTGCGCGGTTTGGATTTTTGTTTGCATCTCCTGTTGGGCCTTGACGAAATTGTCAGACATCCCAGGCGTTGGTTTTACGGCGAATGTTTTTTGTATCTGGTCTTGCCCCGCGAGAACCGCCAGTCCGAGCAGCGAACTGAAAAAACCCAAACTGCCGAGCACCAGCGCGATGACGCAAACGGCGATTAGCCCGCCGGGCCGACGGCCGGGCTGCAGAGCCGCGTCGATCGCCGCGATGTCGGTCGGCGGCGGCTGATAAGGATTCGACGTTTGCGGAAATGTCGCCATGATCGTTAATTCTCCCATTAGGATTTGTGAAACGTGAAATCAACCGAACGACGCAAGCACTTGATCGGACGAGCAGCCGGACTCGCCGAGCCGAAACGCCTCTTTGGTTCCTTTGTCGAGGTAAACAATCAGCCCATAAATAGCAAGCAAGACCGCGGTGGGCAAACAATAGCATGTGAATATGCTCAGCAGGCCGCACGACAGCGCGACGATGCCCAGCGTTCGTCCATGAAACCGCAAATTACGCACGCCTGCCGCGATATGCAAGCCGGCCACGAGAAACGCAACCGCCGCGAAGCCGCCATACATGGCGACCACGACCCAAACGAAATCCTCCGGCGGCCTGTTTGCATTGTTGGCACTACTCACTATCATCGGCATGATGCACGCCATGACGGCGAGAAAAATCCCCGCCAGCAATTCCAACGCGCCCTGCACGATCATCAGGATTGCCACCACGCGAACATGCCGCGCCCAACCGGCTGACGTTGATTGGCCGAACGGGCTGCAGGCTTCCAACGGCGATTGATAAGGATTATCCATGATGTCGATTTATATCTGTTCGATATGCAGTCCGCGGCGGCGGCGCTCGTCGCGGCGGGCGTTGTTGAACAGTTCGGCCACTTGGGCGACGTTTTCGATGCCGCGCAACACGAGATCGGGATCGCTCCGGTCGGTCGATAGGATTCGGATGTCGCCGACGCCGGCGAGCCGCTGCAAAAGTGTTTGCGTAAACGCGATGTCGGCCATGTCGAGCGTTTCGATGCGATTGTTCACGCGGCGGAGCACGCCCCGCTCGTGGACGAATTCCTGCGTGGTCAGCAAATAGTGGGTGCCCGCGCGGCGGTAGGTCAATACGGTGAGCCAATAGACCCAAGGCAAGACGGCCAGCGCGAGCAGGCACATCCAGCCGGCGGAGCTGCGTATCCAAAAGAGGCCGACGACCAACAGGACGACGGAGATGACGCCGCTGGCGACCCAACAGCCGAGCATGGCTTTTGGCGAATAGCCGCCGCGCCAGAGTTCTTTTTCGGCCGTGTCTTTGATGTTTTCCGGTTCCGCGCCGGCCGGCGGAAATTGCCCGGCCGTTTCGGGCGGCGCCGCGTCATCGGCCGGCAGTCTTGACTCGACCGGCAGCCTTGCGTCGGCCGGGAGCGCCGTGTTGGCGAGCTTCGCGCCGCATTGACTGCAAAAGATCGCCCCGGAAGCCGTCGCTTCACCACAAGTTGGACATCGCATTGTGACACCCCTTGTTGTTTGGAGAAACCGAGCATAGTATAGGGGAAACGCGAAAGCGTGGGAAGATGCCCTATGAAGTGCCCTTATTGCCGTGCTGACAACGACAAGGTGTTGGACTCGCGGGCGAGCCAGGATGGGTTCGCCATCCGCCGCCGCCGCGAATGTCTCGCCTGCAAACATCGCTACACGACCTACGAGCGGATCGAGGCGACGACGGTTAAAATCGTCAAGAAAGACGGCTCCCGCGAGGCGTTCGACCACGCCAAGCTGAAACGCGGGCTGGAAAAAGCCTGCTGGAAGCGGCCGGTCGGCGACGACCAGCTTGAATCCATTATCGCGTCGGTTGAAAACGAATTGGAGTCGGCGTTCGAGTCGGAAGTGGAAAGCCGTCAGGTCGGCGAATTGGTGATGCAACATCTCCGCGACATCGACGAAGTGGCCTACGTTCGTTTTGCCAGCGTCTATCGCCAGTTCAAGGACGTGCAAGATTTTGTCGAGGAATTGCGTCCGATGTTGGCCGAGGCGAGGGCCGCCAAAGACTAGACTTGGAGACTGGAGGCTGGAGAATCGAGACTGGAGGCTGGAGACTGGGGATTCGCGTTGTCGCTAGTCCCCAATCTCAAATCCACCATCTCAAATCTCTGATCCGCAGTCTCCAGACCCTAACCTCCAGTCTCCAGCCCCCAATCCCCAATCTCATGGGCGAACCTACAGCGCATCCGCCGGTTTTGCTTCTTCTGGCGGCGTTCAGCCGATACGATGATGCGTTGGATTGGGCGCGGCGGAAGGCCGTCGAGGCGTGGGGGCCGATCGACCGTGAAAGTCCGCGGTTCGATTTCCACGAGACGCACTATTACGACGCGACAATGGGCGACGGTCTGAAAAAGGTCTTTTTCACGTTCCAGCGGCCGTTCGATCCGGAAAAGTTGGTCGAAATCAAGCTGGCGACCAACCGTTGGGAGGAAGAATATGCGGCGCAAGCCGGAAAAGAAGCAAGACCGTTGAATTTGGACCCCGGCTACCTTACGCCGGCGAAGTTGGTGTTGGCCTCGACGAAGGATTTTGCCCATCGCATCTATTTATCGCAGGGCATTTATGCCGAGATTACATTACAATATAGACATCGTCGTTGGCAACATCACGAATACACCTTTCCCGACTATCGCCGCGAAGACTATCAGCGTTTTTTCAGCGAATGCCGGGAGAAAGTCAGGGGCTAGGGATTAGGGGCTAGGGGCTAGAGAGTGGCGTCGCATGCGTGTTGTTTAGCCTCCAATTTCTAGCCCCTAGCCCCTAGCCCCTAGCCCCTATGTTCACCCTCCTCCTCGGCTGCACGATTCCAAGCATGATTGTCTGTTGGGCGGCGGCGTTCGCCGTGCGACGCTGGGGTAACAAGTTCGGGCTGGTCGATCGGCCTGGCTATCGCAAAATCCACGCCGTGCCGATGCCGACGAGCGGCGGATTGGCCATTTGGCTCGGCATCGTGGCGCCGCTGGCCGTCGGGCAGTTGTTGCTTTGGGCGATCGCGCGCGGCTCGCTCTCGCATGTGCCGTTGCCGGATTTCTTGGCCACGCACGCCGCCGGATTGTTGCAGCAATCGGGAAAGCTCTGGCTGGTGTTGGCTGGCGGAACCGTGCTGCTGCTGTTGGGGCTTGCCGACGACCGATACGGACTCGATTGGCGACTGCGTCTCGGCGTGCAAACGGCCGTCGCCGTCGTGTTGGTCTCGCTCGGCTGGCGCGTGAGCCTCTTTCTCGATTGGATGGGCGAGCCTTGGCACACGGCCATTACCGGCGCGATCAGCGTGCTTTGGATCGTCGGGCTGGTCAACTCGTTCAACATGCTCGACAACATGGACGGACTTTCGGCCGGGGTGGCCGCGATTGCCGCCGCGATGTTCGCCGCCATGATGTTTTTGACGCATCGGCCCGACAACAACCAGCCGCAATTGTTCATCGCCGGTTTTTTATTGGTCATTGTTGGTTCGCTTATCGGTTTTTTGTGGCATAATTATTCGCCGGCCCGGCTTTTCATGGGCGATACGGGCAGCTACCTGATCGGCTATCTGCTGGCGATGGCGACGCTCACGGCGAAGTTCGCCGGCGGCGATATGCCAAAACACGCGATTCTCGGCCCCTTGTGCGTGCTGGCCGTTCCGCTTTACGACACCTTCAGCGTCATTTATATTCGCCTTCGCAGCGGGCGGAGTCCGTTCGTCGGCGACAAGAGCCATTTTTCGCACCGGCTTGTCGAATTGGGCCTGAGCAAGTCCCGCGCCGTATTGACCGTTTACCTCGCCACGGCCACCTGCGGCTTGGGCGCGCTGTTGCTGCGCGAGGTCGATTTGTTCGGCGCAGCGGTCATCTTGCTGATGGTCGTTTGCACGCTGGCGCTTGTCGCCATTTTGGAAACCGTCGGCAGGCATAGGCAATAGGGAATAGGAGATAGGAAAAAAAGTGCCCTCTCCCAAAAGGGAGTGGGGAGATATAGAAAATGACGCGAAGAAAACCCCCATCATCGCCGATGCCTGTTGCGAAGCCGCAAGCTGACGGACCGGCGGCCGATCGGCTTCGCCCTTGGCTATTGGCGGGAATGACGGCGCTCTTGGTCGCAAGGCCGCTGTTTGCGAGCGAATCGGCGGCGCAGCACGGCGACGGCATCGCGTCGATCATGCTCTGGATCGCCTTGGGCATGGTTTGGTTGCTCGGCGCGATCGGGCGGCCGAAAGTTTTCGTGCGATTCGCCTGGATCGATGCCGCCGTAGCGATGCTGTTGCTCTGTTACCTCCTCGCCACGCTGTCGGCCGTCGCACACGGCAGCGCTCGGCCGGCCGTCAACGTGCTTTGGGAGTGGATCGGCTTCGGCTTGAGCTTTTTCTTGATTCGGCAATTCATCGCCACAGCGCGAGAAGCGAGGGCCGTCGTGGCCGTGATGATCGCACTGGCGGTCGGCGTTTCGTGCTACGGATTGTATCAATACGGCTACGAAATGCCGCAGACGCGGGCGACGTACGCGGCAAATCCCGACCAAGCGTTGCGTGGCGCCGAAATGTGGTTCCCACCGAATTCGCCCGAGCGAAAAGCGTTTGAGGATCGCCTGCAAAGCCGCGAGGTCATCGCCACCTTCGCGCTGACGAACTCGCTGGCCGCGTTTTTGACGCCGTGGCTGGTGATGCTGGCGGGCGTCCTCGGCGGCGCCTTGCGAAACCGAAAACGATTTTGGATGTCGGGCGTGTGCCTCGTGCCGATCCTCGTTTGTTTGCTGTTGACCAAGAGTCGTAGCGGATACATTGCAGCCGTCGTCGGCGTGCTGGCGGTTTGGTGGCTCGGCCGAGAACGAAAAATCCGCGTCGGCTGGAAAATCTCCGCGGCGACAGTCGGCATCGTTGCGCTGTTGATTTCCATCGCGTTGGCCGTCGAAGGGCCGGCGGTGTTCGGCCGAGGGCTGAAATCGTTCGGCTATCGCGTCCAATATTGGGAATCGAGCCTGAAGATGATCGCCGACCGTCCGTGGCTCGGCTGCGGGCCGGGCAATTTTCAAGAGGTCTACACGCAATACAAATTGCCGGAGGCCAGCGAAGAGGTTGCCGATCCGCACAATTTCCTCATCGAGATCGCCGCCACCGCCGGTTTGCCGGCCGCTTGTGTGTTTTTGGCAATGTTAGCGATGTGGATGGAGGGATTAGGGATTAGGGATTGGGGATTAGATTCCGGAAGTTTAGCCGCCGCGTCCACGCGGCGTGGAACAGAAGAAAGGGATCAGGGTTCAGGGATCAGGGGACAGAAATCTAATCCCCAATCCCTAATCCCTAATCCCTCGTTTTTCATTTTCCTCGGCGGTGTTGCGGGGTTTCTCGTGTCGTTGCTGTTGGGATTGCTCGCGGCGGCGCCGCCGGGCTATGCGCCGGTGCTGATCGGAATGCCGGCGGCAGCGGTTGCCTTGGTGCTGTTGCGCGGTTGGGTGCGCGAGGGCGAAATGCCCGGCTGGTTGCCCGGCGTCGGCGTGGCGGCGATGTTGATTGCTCTTCTGACGAGCGGGGGCATTGGAATTCCGAGCGTCGCCGGCTCGCTGTGGCTGCTGTTGGCCCTGGGACTCGAAGGCCGACGCCATCGCGTGTTGCCCGGCGGCGTGGCATGGGCGGCGCTGGCTGCCATGCTGCTGCTGGCTTTCGCGTGTTATCGCACGGCGTATTGGCCCGTGCTGAATTGCCAAGCCGAAATGCGATGGGCCGAACGGCAGCCGAGCCGAATGGCGGAACATTTGGAAGCGGCCGCGGCGGCCGATCCGCTTACGGCCGAACCGTGGCGACAACTGGCCGGCCTCGCATTCGGTCGGTGGCGACAAACGCAGAGTGCGGAAGATTGGTTTCAATTTACGCGCGCCCGGGATAAAATGTTGTCGCTGGACCCTCGTTCGTCCTTGGCGTGGCTTGCCGCCGGCGATTGGGCCTCGCAGTCGGGCGCCGCCGCCGAGCATGTTCAATATGCGGTTCGGGCGTATCGCCGCGCGGCCGCACTCTATCCGAACAGCGCATTGATTCGGGCGAAGTTGGCCGAGAGCCTTTGGAAGGCCGGCGAGCGCGTCGATTTTCGCACGGAGGCGGAATGGGCCCTGCGGCTGGATGGTATCACACCCCATGAAGACAAAAATTTGCCGGCCGAGTTGCGAGAACGGCTCCAGCGGTTGTTGAAAGAAGAAAAGGGATAAGGGCGGGAGACCGGGGATTGGAGACTGGAGATTTGAGATTTGAGATTTGAGATTTGAGATTTGAGATTTGAGATTTGAGATTGAAAATTTGAGACTGAAGATCGGGGATTAGCGACAACGCGAAATCGCGAATCTCCAGCTTACAGCCTCCAGTTTCCCGTCCCCAGTCTCCAGCCTCTCTCCCGCCCCTAGTCTCCAATTTGCCGTTACCCGGCATTGGCACCGAGGGGGCTTTTGCGGTAAAATGGGGGTTTACGTATCAAGGACTGCGTCGCTTATGAAGAAAATCCTGGCCGTATTGGCATTGATCCTCTTGGGCGTCGGACTCGGGCTGGGCGTGACTTGGTGGCGCGTCAAGACGGCCGCGTGGAACCGCAAGCCTTATGAAAACGTCGAGATCGCATCTGTGCCCGCCGTGAAGCCGGGCCAGCCGGCACCCAAGGCGTTTATCGAAAAAACCGATTTTGACTTCGGCGTGCTCGATATCGCCGGCGAAGGCACCCACGATTTCACCGTCGCCAACCGCGGCGTTGCGCCGCTTCGGCTAACGGCCGGCGAGACTTCCTGCCGTTGCGCGGTGAGCAAGCTCGAACGCGAAACTATCGGGCCGGGCGAGTCGGCGAAAGTCACGATCACGTGGAAGCCGAAAGGCACGACCGGCCCCTATCGGCAAACGGCGAAAATCAAGACGAACGATCCCGCGCTGCCGGCGATGACGCTGACGATTTCCGGCAAAATCACCGTCGCGGCCGAGTTCGTGCCGCCCGAGATGGTGTTCAGCGAACTTACCGTCGGCGGCTCGGCGACGGCCCAATCGCGATTGTATTGCAATCTGGCAAAGCCGCTGAAAATTTTGGGACACCGGTGGGACAAAGCGGAGACGGCGCGGCTTTTCGACGTTGCGCTGGCGCCGCTGCCGGCCGACGACGTGGCGGCGCGGCCGGGGGCGCGAAGCGGCACGTTGGTTACGGTGACGGCGCGACCGGGCTTGCAGCAGGGTCCGTTCAAGCAAAAATTGATTTTGGAGACCGATTTGAAGGCGGCGGCCGAGCAAGCGTTGCCGATTCAAGGCCGCGTCGAAGGCGACATCACGGTTGCCGGCGCCGATTGGGATTACGCCTACAACCTTCTGAATATTGGAGCCGTTCCCAGCGGCGAAAGCGCCACGCGCCGCCTGCTGCTGATGGTTCGCGGCCCGCATCGGAAGGACGTGACGTTCAAGGCGGCGCAAGCGAATCCGAATTTCTTGAAGGTGAGCATCGGCAAATCGACGGAGATTAATCATGGGGCCGTCGTCCAGACGCCTGTGACGATCGAGGTGCCGGCGGGCAGTCCCGTGTGCAGCCATCTCGGCGCGAGTCGGGGCGATTTGGGCACGTTCGACCTCGAAACAACGCATCCCCAGGTGCCCAGGCTGCGAGTTCTCGTGCGGTTCGCCGTCGAAGAGTGACACGCGTTTCCATTTGAGACAGGATGGTTTCATGGGTTTGACGAAATCGTTTCAGCCGGTCGCGGTTCTATCGGCCGTCGTGCTGATCATCACCGTGGGCTGTTCTCCTTCCGCGGAAAAGCCTGTCGAAAAGTCAATCGAAAAGCCGTCGGCCGGGAAAACATTGGCGGGCGAATCGCCGGCAATCGTTTCGCCGGTCGCCGAGTTTCAACAGCCGGCGGCCGTGCCGTTGGGCGAGCCGCTGCCGAAGTTGACCGAGGAACTATTGACGCGGCCGGCCGATGTCGCACCGCCGGACTCGCAACCGAAGCTAGCCGCCGTGAATCCGCCGATTGCGGCGAATCCGTCGCCGGATGCAGCAACGAATCCGCCGGCGCTGAAGCCGATTTCGCCGGCGGCCGAGGCGGCGCCGCCCGTCAAGCGGCGTCCCGGCAACCACAACGAAGCGCCGTTCGATCCGATCAAGGAGAATGGCCCGATCTTTGTCGATTGGCCGCGGCCGAAGGTCGCGTTGGTACTCACCGGCATGGAGCAGGGCTACATCGAGCCGTGCGGCTGTTCCGGCCTGGACCGGATGAAAGGCGGAATGCGTCGGCGTTATGCGATGATCGCGCAGCTTCGCAAGGAGGGATGGCCGGTCGTGCCGATGGATGTCGGCGGGCTGGCTCGCGGTTTCGGCCTTCAAGCGGAAATGAAGTTCCGCATGTTGGTCGAAGGCAAGGAAAAGATGGGCTATCGGGCCGTCGGATTCGGCACGGACGACCTTCGGCTGCCGGCGGCCAGCTTGGTTTCCGTCGCCGCCGAGGTGAACAACAAACCGAGCATGTTTCTGTCAGCCAACGTCGGCCTGTTTTCGTTCGATGCGCACGTGACGGAAACCAGCCGCGTGATCGAGGTTGGCGGGCGAAAAATCGGCGTCACGGCCGTCCTCGGCACGCAATATCAGAAGGAGATCAACAATTCCGACCTGGAAATGCTTGATCCGGCGGCGGCGTTGGCGAAGGTCGTGCCCGAGTTGAAGCGGAAGGCCGACTATTTGGTGCTGTTGGCCAACACGACGCACGCGGAAGCGATCGAATTGGCGCGGAAATTTCCCGAGTTCAACGCGATCGTGGTGGCCGAGGGACCGGAAATCCCGCCCGCCGCGCCGGAAACGGTTCCGAACAGTTCGACGTTGTTGATTACCGTGAGCCACAAGGGCATGGATGCGATCGTGCTGGGGCTTTACGACGACGCCCAGCGGCCGTTTATCTATCAGCGTGTGCCGCTGGATTCCCGGTTTGACCCGCCAGCCGGCACGAAAAACCCGCCGCACGAAATGAAAGACCTCATGGCGGCGTATCAGGAGCAAGTGAAAACCATTGGATTCGCCGGCCTAGGGCTTCAGCCGGCGACGCATCCGCTGGCCGAGACGAACGGGAAATTCATCGGCTCGCAAAAGTGCGAGTCGTGCCATGAGACGGCCTATCATATTTGGAAGAAAAGCAAACACGCCGTGGCTTACGAAACGCTAGCCAAACTCGATCCGCCGCGCAACTTCGATCCGGAATGCGTCAGTTGCCACGTCATCGGCTGGAATCCGGAAAAGTATTTCCCGTACACAAGCGGCTTCGAGAGTTTTTCCAAAACGCCGCATTTGGCCGGCGTCGGTTGCGAAGATTGTCACGGGCCGGGCGAAAAGCACACGGCGGCCGAGTCGCCCGGCGGACAGGTCGAACTACGCGATAAATATCGCAAGGCCGTTCAAATCACCAAGGAGGAATCGAAGCGGCGGCAATGCACGACGTGCCACGACCTCGACAACAGCCGCGACTTCGAATTCGACGCCTACTGGCCGCTGATCGAGCACAAAGAAAAAGACGAGAACTGAATTTGCGCAGACGTGCATGTCACAGCCGAGCGTAGTAAAGCGTCATTCTGAGCGCAGCGAAGAATCTCCTTCGCATGACGAGATTCTTCGCTGCGCTCAGAATGACAATAGGACAAACGACTGTTGTTACTTCACGTTCGGCAATTTGCTTACGGCGTTGCCGCCAACGTCGAGGAGCTTCAAGCTCCAATAGATGACGGCCTTTTTGCCCTGGACCTCGGGCAGTTCGAGCGACCAATTGCACGCGACGGCGCCGAAGGGGCTTTTGTCGTTCAGCCGATTTTCCAACCGGCATAACATCTTGCCCACGCTTCCCATTTTGAAATCGAGCGTCCCTTGCGTTCCTTCGCAACTGAGCTTGCCCAATTTACCATCGATTTCCACTTTTTCGAGTTTCGTGACATTGTTCCAAGGGCCGGAAAGGATGATCGGCAGCGGCCCGATGTTGATATCGCCGGGGTCGGTCAATTTTTGCGGCTGTTCGCCTCCGCGTTGCAGCCAGGCTTGCAACACGTGCGCGAGCGGCGACTGGCCCTTGGTCAAAAACTTTTCGGGCACGAGGATTTTATAAACCTCGCCTCGTTTTTCGTTGGGATTGTTGGCGTTCATTCCAAGTTGAACTTCGATCCAGCGGCACGGTTCGCCTTGCACGACGACCTGCCCGACCGAAGCGAGCGTCAATGTTCCCTTGAAATTCATGGCGTCGTCGGCGGTGCCGCCGGTGGTTTTCGCGGACGCGGTGAACTCATAGGTCGCCCAAGCGCCGTCGTTCGGCAATTGATAGAGCATGCCGTCGGCGCGAACCCACTGGGCCGAAAGAACCAGCAACGCAAACATCGCCCAACGACAATATCGAGACATGGTCAACACTCCTTGAAACTGATACGGTAGGGTTTTCATCGCACGAACAGCCCCATGATAAGAGATTTTTTCCGCGGGGGCAAGAGAACTAGCGGTTAGTGGCTAGTGTAGTGTCTCACGCAGATTGTAATTTATCAAGGACTTTCCTGGCTCGTTGGACTTTGGCAAGGATTTCATGGGCCTTGGCAGTCCAAACGAATGGCTTCGGAGATTGATGGCGCTGCTGGATGTAATCCATCATCGCTCGGATCAATTCATCGACGTTGCGGAACGTGCCGCGACGAATGCGGTCCTCCGTGATTTCTCGGAACCATCGCTCGATCATGTTCAGCCACGAACTGTTCGTCTCATCGGCCGCCGCCAAAATAATTTTCGCCCGCAACACCAAGCGCGCGGGCGTGCTTCGTCCCCGCGACCACGTCGTCAGCGTTTTTCGTTCGCCGTTGGAAAGCACAATAACCGTCGCCGTTTTCATGGGTTCCATCCTCCTATAAAAGATGAAACCCCACAACCATCAAAAAGTAATGCTATTTAGGGCCTATCCCAAAACTCCGGAATGTTTCAAGGCGATGTAGGCAAATTGCA
>CAZWNM010000007.1:0-13701 GCA_964635765.1 uncultured Planctomycetaceae bacterium
ACCACCGAGATCTACACTCTTTCCCTACACGACGCTCTTCCGATCTCACGCCGACGGGCAGCATCACCGCTTTTACACCGTGCTGGTCGAAGCTGACGATCCGAACGAGCCGATCAGCGACACGGTACGCGGCCTGTTGGACGGCCACACGTGGCTTTCGCGTCAGCTCAGTTCGCGCGGGCATTATCCGGCCATCGATATCTTGCAAAGCATCAGCCGGCTCATGCCGGAAGTGACCGACGCGGAACACGCCAAGGCGACTTACGCGATCCGCGATTTGCTGGGGGCGTACCGCGATCACGAAGACTTGATTTCGATCGGCGCGTATCGTCGCGGCGGCAGCAAGAAGGTCGATTTGGCCATCGACATGCGCGACGACATTTTCCGCTATTTGCGGCAGCCGGTCGAGCAGCGTTCCTCGGTCGCCGACGCCAAGCATGGGCTGCTGCGGCTTTACCGCACGTATCGCGAACGCATGGGAGATTAACAGAAAATGTCCGACGCTCGTTTTCGATTGGCGACGTTGCTCCGGCTCCGCGAGGCGGCGCGCGACGCACGGCGCATCGCGCTGGCCGAAACGTGCCGGGCCGACGAGAAATTGGCCGAGGAGTTGATCCGACTCGGCCTCGAACGCCAGCGATTGCAGGCGGAATGCCGCGCGGCCGCCGAGCCGGGCGAGGTCGATATCGACCGGCTCGTCGAATCGCATCGCTACGTTTCGGCGTTGCGGCTGCGGGAAAAAGAATTGCGGGCAGAGCGCCGTCGGCTGGCCGTTGAAATCGACCGGCGCCGGCAGACGTTGGTCGAGGCTGATCAAAACGTGCAAGTGCTGGAAAAATTGCGCGATCGCCGCCTCGAACGAAATCGCCAAGATGAAGAACGTCGGGAAGCCAAACACCTCGACGAAATCGCCCTGCAGGCGGTCGCGTCGTAAAACATGTTGGGAGCGTGCAACTTGAATCACTCGATGTCCGATGGTTTTGCTGACGCCGAACGAGCCGTTCAAGCGATGCTCTCGCCGACCGGCGGCATGTTGCCGTCCAGCATGCGCGCGTTTCAACTGCCGGAATTTGGCAGCGAAACCGACGACGAAACGTGCCAAGAAACCTACGCGGCGACCGTGGCAGCGGATGTAGCGGCGACATGGGACGATGACGAACAGCTCGACGTGCGCATCGAACTCGGCCGCACGCGGCTGCCGCACGACGACGTTCGACGGCTTCGCAACGGCTCGGTGGTTTCGCTTGACGGCCGCATCGACGAGCCGGTCGATATTCGCGCCGGCGGACGTTTGATCGGACGCGGCGACGTGATGGTGCTCGACGGCAAGATCGGCGTCCGCGTGGTGGAGCTTTTTGAGCAGGATCGGCAGGAAGCAAGTCCATGAAACTGCAATTCATGCAAACGCCGCTTAAGTTTTCGCAAGGGACCGGCCGGTTCGCCGCCGTCGTCGCCGTTTGTTTTCTGGCGTTATTCGCGGCCCGGCTTTCCGCCCAAGACGCTCCGCCGGCCAATCCGTCCGGCACGCCGGATAAATCGGCCGGCGCGACGCTGCTGAAACCGTCGAAAGCGGCGGAAGGCGGCAAAAATCAAACGGCCAAGCCGGAAGATTCGTCGTCGCTGTGGGGTTGGATCGGCAGTTTGCTTTTCGTGCTCGGGCTGTTTCTCGCGGCCGTTTGGCTGATTCGCCGAACGTCGCCGCGCGCCTACGGTCTGTTGCCGACCGAGGCGTTCGAGACGCTCGGCCGCGCGCCGCTTGCCAATCGCCAGCAGGCGCAATTGATTCGTTGCGGCAACAAGCTGCTGTTGATCGCCGCGGGCGTCGGCGGCGCGGAGCCGCTCACGGAAATCACCGATCCGGCCGAGGTCGAACGATTGACCGAGTTGTGCCGAAAATCGCGTCCCAGCCCGCCGGCCGCTTCCCTTTGCCAACTGTTTTGCAAGAAGGAGAAGCAGGATGGCTAGGTTGGGCGGAAAAAAAGTGAAGGTCTTGGCATTGCTGCTGTTGCCACTCGCGCTTGGCTTTCGCGGCAACGCGGCGGCCGATGATTCAAGCAATCAGCCGGCGAAATCGACGGCCGCCTCGACGCCGGCCCCTGCGATTCTCGAAGGATTGGCCGCCGGGCCAAAGGCATGGACGAGTCCCGAAGGACTCAGTTCCAGTTTGCAAATGATGTTGCTGCTGGCGGTGTTGAGTTTGGCGCCGGCGGCATTGCTGATGACCACGAGTTTCGTGCGGATCGTCGTCGTCTTAAGCCTGTTGCGGCAGGCGCTCGGCACGCAAAATCTTCCGCCGACGCAAGTGATTACGACGCTTTCGCTTTTCCTGACGCTTTTGGTGATGACGCCCGTCTGGCGGCAAGTGTACGACGACGCGGTCGTGCCGTACACGCAGCATCAAATCTCCGGCGAGCAGGCGTGGAAGACGGGCGTGGCGCCGGTGCGGCGGTTCATGAGCCTGCAAATCGAGCGGGCGAAAAACACGGAAGACGTGTGGCTGTTCATGAATTATCTGCCGAAACAAGCTGGCGCCGCGCCGCCGAAAAGCTACGACGACGTGCCGTTGCAGGCGTTGTTGCCGGCGTTCATGTTGAGCGAACTCAAGACGGCTTTCTTGATCGGCTTTCAGATTTATCTGCCGTTTCTGATTCTCGACATGGTTGTGGCCAGCACGATGGTTTCGATGGGCATGTTGATGGTGCCGCCCGCGTTGGTTTCGTTGCCGTTCAAGTTGTTGCTATTCGTTTTAGTCGACGGCTGGCGTTTGGTCGTCGGCAGTTTGTTGCAAAGTTTTCAAGCATTCACTTAGAAAGGGGCTAGAGACTAGGGGCTACGGACTAGAGTTGGAACACTCGCCCTAGCCCCTAGCCCCTAGTCCCTAGCCCCTAGTCATGGACACTCAATCCGCCATCGAACTCGGCCGGCAAGCGATTTGGACGGCGCTCGTGATCGGCTCGCCGGTGCTGGTTGCTGGGCTGATCGTCGGATTGCTGATCGGGCTGCTGCAATCGCTCACGCAAATCCAAGAGCAAAGCGTCGCGTTCGTGCCGAAAATCATCGCCATGTTTTTGGTGCTGAGCGTATCGCTGCCGTGGTTGATTTCCCGCATGGTGCAATACTCAGCCGAATTGCTCGGCAATATCGGCAGCCGGTTTTAGAAAAAGGGGCTAGAGACTAGGGGCTAGGGGCTAGAGTCGGAACACTCACCCTAGCCCCTTGCCCCTTGCCCCTAGCCCCAACATGTCCCTCAGCACGCTCGCACTATTTCCGATGATCTTCGCTCGCGTCGCGGGCTTGACGCTGACCGCGCCGATCTACGGAACCAACGCCGTGCCGATGCATATCCGCGCGTTGTTTGCCGCCATGCTGACGCTGCTTATCGTGCCGCTCGATTGCCAGGCGGCCACGGTGGCGTTCGGCGGCTGGGCTCGATATCTAGTGCTGCTCGGCGGCGAGGCGCTCGTCGGCGCGTGTCTCGGGCTGGGCGTGCTCATACTCGTGCATGGCATGACGTTGGCCGGCGAACTGATCGGCCAGGCCGGCGGCGTCGGCATCGCCGAAGTGTTCGATCCGACGCTCGACGAGAACGTGCCACTGTTCTCCCGGCTGCTGTTTTTGGCGACCGTGGCGATTTTTCTGATCCTCGGCGGACATCGCGCGGTCATGGCCGGCCTGCTCGACACATTTCGCACGCTTCCGCCCGGCGGCGGCTTTCCCGGTTCGTTGGCCGACGGATTCGTCGCCCTGGTGGGCCAGAGTTTTTCGCTCGGCGTTCGCGCGGCCGCGCCGGCCGTGACGGCGTTGTTGGCCGCCACGTTGACGCTCGGCCTGATCGGTCGCACGTTGCCGCAACTCAATATCTTGGCGATCGGCTTCGGCCTGAACGCCCTGCTGGCCCTTGCCGTGTTCGCCCTGACATTCGGCATCATGCTTTGGACGTTCCAAGATCAAATCCAGCCGTCACTCGAAACGCTTTTCAACGCCCTGAAAACGCCGCTGCAAACAAGATGGATGCAATAATAGGGGCTAGAGGCTAGGGACTAGGGGCTAGAATTGGAACACTCGCCCTAGTCCCTAGCCCCTTTTTATGTCCGACTACACCGACGAAAAAACGCTGGAGCCCACGCCGCACCGCCGACAACAGGCGAGAGTGGAAGGCCATGTCGCCAAAAGCCACGACCTCGGCTCGGCGGCAATGCTGCTGTTGGGCGCGACGGTTTTGCTGATGTTCGGCGGCGGATTGGCGGGCTTTTTGGTCGAATACGGTCGCAGCCGACTCGGCGGACCATTCGAAGTCGTCGCCGATCAAGCGTTTTGCGTCGGGCTTTGGAATTCCACACTCGGCTCGCTCGGCCGATTTCTGTTTCCCATTCTCGGATTGATTTTTTTGGCCGGCATCGCAGTCAACGTGCTGCAAACCGGATTTCTTTTCCTGCCTGGGCGGCTTGCGTTCGATTTCAGCCGCGTCAGTCCGATTCGCGGCTGGCAACGCATCTTTTCGTCGGGCGGTGCGGTTCGCCTCGCTTTCGGATTGTTGAAACTCGCCGTGGTTGCCATGGTCGCCGGCGTCGTGTTTTACAACCAGCGCGACGCCTTCTGGAAATTGGCCTCGCTCGCGCCATCGGCGCTGGCCTTCGAGATGACGCAACTGTTGCTTTGGACCGTATTGAAAATCGGCGCGGCGCTCTTCGTCCTCGCCATTCTCGATTACGCCTATCAGTGGTGGCGGCACGAGCAAGAACTGAAAATGACGCCGCAAGAACTGCGCGAGGAGTTGAAAAACCTCGAGGGCGATCCGAAGGCCGTCGCCCGGCGCAAGGATGCCCAACGCGACCTGTCGTCGCGCCGACCGCGGAATTAGTGGCTCGCGGTCTATGGTTCGTGGCTAGCGAAAGGCACCGCTGGCGCAGGAGACACTAACCACTGGCCGCTAGCCACTAGTTCGGTCTGCGCTCCGCATGTTCCCGCCCGGCGAGACTCGTTCCCCCTCGATAGAGGCAGTTTTTGTAAAAAACCGTCTGAAAACAACCTACCCAGGGGGTGCAATCGACGAAAAAAATCCGCTATTCTACGGGAAGCGTGTTTCCGGTTGTTGTGTAGGAGAAAATATGTGTACGTTGGCTATTTTGTACCGCGTCGCCCGCAGCACGCCGATTTTGGTCGCCGCCAATCGTGAGGAACGATTCGATCGCCCGACGCAATACCCGAAAATTCAATCGGGGTCGCCAAGGGTGGTATGCGGCATTGACCGTCGGGCGGGTGGAACGTGGTTGGGCGTGAATCAGAACGGGATGTTTTGCGCGGTCACGAATCGCCGCAAGACGCATCTGCCGGCGGAGCCGCGGTCGCGCGGACTCTTGTGCCGCGAATTGCTCAACGTCCGATCGGCCAAAGAGGCCGCCGTTCATGCCGCCAAAGAACTGGCCAAGGGGATTTACGCCGGGGCGAATTACATTTGCGCCGACGGCCGCTATGCCGCCGTGGTGCATGGCGGCGACAAGATCGAGATCGTCGAACTGACGGCGGGCTTGCATGTCATCACAAGCGGCGACGTCGACGACCTCCGCGATGAGCGGCAGCATTTCGTCCGCCGCATGTTGACCTTGCAGACGCTCGATTCGTCGGTGGCGTACTTGGCCGTGGCGAGCCGGGCGTTTTCGAGAAAGCCCGACGGCGATGGCCGGCGCGGCGTGGTGATGTTGGGCAACGACTTCGGCACGGTTTCGTCGACGCTTATCGCCTTGTCGCGCAAGACGCCGCACGCCGTTTTTCAGTACGCGCCCGGTCCGCCGTGCGATCATCCCTACGACGATCTTTCGGCGTTGTTGCGCCAGGTGCTTTCGACCGAGCGGAGCCGAAAAGCCCGCGAGGCCAACGGCGCGGCCGAAAAAGCCGCCAAGGCGAAGGCGACCTCCGGCAAGGAACTGGTCAAAAAGAGCAAGTAGGTAAGTCTTGCTTTCATACGGGACATGAAAACAGGGACAGAAAACGAGGTATAATAGAATATCGGGGAGTAGCGTCATGAACAATGTCCATGCGATTTACGAAAATGGCATGTTTCGTCCGGTTGGATGCGTCAATTTACCCGATCCGTGCGAGGTCGAGTTTGAGCCGCATTTAGTTCGGCCTGCTTCCAAAAGCGGCAATCTCGCCGATGTCTATGCCGTTTTGGCGGAACGCTATGCTTCCGGCGAGCACGATGTTGCCGCTCGCCACGACGAGCATCAGCCATGATCGCCGTATTTCTCGATACGGTCGGGCTGCTCGCCTTGTGGGACGCCAGCGACCAATGGCATTCGGCGGCCGAGGCCGCGTTCACCGGCTTGGGCAGCGAAAAGATTTTGTTAACGACGTCGTTCGTTTTGTTGGAATGCGCAAATGCAGCGGCTCGTCGTCCCTATCGTCATGCGGTCGAACGATTGCGACAACGCATGGAAGCCGGTCAAATGTTGGTGTTTCCAACAACCGAAGATTGGCGTTCGGCTTGGACGGCCTATCGCCAGAGCGATGTCGGGCAACCAGGCATTGTCGATTATGTGTCTTTTGCCGTAATGCGTCGCCTCGATATTCGACAAGCATTCACCAATGACCGACATTTTCAAGACGCGGGCTTTGAACCTCTGTTCTAAGCAGTTGTCCAAGAATAACTTGTGGCACAGCCGCCCTCGGCTGTGCGAAATCGTCCAGGACAGCCGAGGGCGGCTGTCCCACAAAACTCCAAAGTTATTCTTGGACGCTCCCTAAATGAACGGTTTTGACATCGCTTTGTCAACAATCATGGTTGTTGCACTCAGTCATCCAAATTGACCTTTTCGCCGCCGTCGATTGTCAATGCGGCTTTGAGCGTTTCGGGTGCCAGCGTGTCGCAGAAGTAATGGACGGATGCATCGCATAGCGCTACGTTGGCCCCGCTGGTATGATGACTGCCAACGCATGGTTTCTGGCCGTTGATCGTGAAATCCATCTTGTCGAACTCCAAATCCTTGGGTTCGGCCCAGTTGATGTCGGAATCGGCCACTTCGACCAACATGATGGTGTTCGGCACGCCGTCGGTGATATCACCGAAATTTTTCGAATGCAGCCCATCGGAAAGCATATGCGGCCCGACGACCATCACATAGTCGGTCGTGCAATCATCATCGGCATGTTTCGCGGTCGGACATTGAAACCATTTCCGACCGTCTTTGCACAATTTGCGATTGGCCTTGCTATCCCACGGTTCGTCATAGTGAAACCGTTTGGCAAGAGTCTCGTCCGCGATGAACGGCAGCACCAACGCACGCCAGCTATAGAGCGGTTTGCCGTTTCGGTCGGTGACATACGCCGGCGGAAAGCATTTGTTCACTGTCGCGTAATTGTGGATTGCCAGGGCAAGTCGTTGCAAGTTTCTGCTGCATTGGATTCTTCTCGCCGCCTCGATATGCGGACGAGACATCGGAAGAAACATCATCGCCATGATCCCGCCGAACAGCAACACCCAAAAACACTTTAGCGAAATCGAAATGCAGCTCGTCAAAATGGAGAACCAAGTCCTTTTTGAGCGAGCCGATTTTTGCGCATCGCTGGGCGGCGCAACAATAAAATTGCCGCATTCGGGGCACTGGCCCAGTTGATCGGCATCTTGGTCGGCCACGTCGGTCGTCGTTCCACAATGAGGACAAGTGATCGGAACGGACATGAGACTCCCTCCTTTCCAACATTGCGAATATGTAGCAAAAAAAACCGCTACTTCACGAACAACTCGCCCACCGGCACGATCCGAATGTTCTCGCTCTTGATGTGCAGCGGGAAAACGGCGATCTCGCGGTCTTCCGCCAGCACCGACTCTGGCTTCGGCGTGTCGTAAGTGATCGGACTCGGCGTCTCCTCAACCAACGCTTTTTTGAACGCCTCGGCGTCCTTCGTGACAATCGCGATTTGCAGATTTTCGTACTGCAAGTGCTTTTTGACGGCGGCGTTCACCTCGGCGAGCGTTACTTCGTCCATGCGGCGGCGGAAGATCTCGAGATGCGAGCCGTCGATGCCGTAGAATCGGTCGTCGAGCGCGTAGCCCAGCCGCTCCATCGTCGTCGGGGCCAAATGCAGTTCGAATTTGCGTAGGAACTGCTTCGTTTCGTCGAACTCTTCTTGGGTCAGCCCGCGATCGACGAACTTCTGATACTCGCGCAATGCCGCGCGAAGGGCAAAATGCCGATTCGCGTTCGGCACCGGACGAATCCATAACTCGAAAATCTGCTGACGCCGCGCGACGTTCACCGGCGGAACCAGCGTGCCGCCGCCGTTCGGAAAATGCTCGAGGTACGTGTAATCGCCGTAGTTCAAGCCGCGTGCCTCGCGGATCACTTGATACAAATGGCCGTTCTGGTTGCGATGCTGTCCGAGCCAACAGTTGGCCAGCGCCAGGGCGTACCAATCGGTCGAGCCGCGCAGCACGTCGATCGGATACCCGACGCTCACGGCCGTCGCGTTGCAATCTTTTTCGACGATCGTCACCTGCCGGCCGACAATTGGCTTCGGCACGCTGATCGGCGTTGCGGCGACGGACGCCGGTTGCGTCGATGGCGAGCCGGCCGGCGTCTTGCCGCGAAGTTTAGCGACCAATTTCGCAAGCGTTTTCGGACGCATGGCGGCCGGCGCGGCGGCGGGGTGACCGGCAGGCAGGGCGGCGAGATCGGCGCGCAGTTTTTCCAACAGCGCGGCGTCGTATCCGCCGCCAAGCCCGATCACGACGTTTTGCCGCGTGAAATGACGCCGATAAAAATCGCGCACGTCGTCGGGCGTGATGCTCTTGACGCTATCGACCGTTCCGGCGGGCAAGTGGCCGTAGGGCGTGCCGCCGAAAATATCGTCGTAAAGCACGGCCTTGCCCAATTCCTCGTCGCTCGAATAGTGGAGCGTTTTTTGCAGATAATTGATCGTCCGGCTTTTGACCCGATCGAGGTCTTCTTGATGGAACGCCGGTTCGCAAATCGCTTCGAGCAAGAGCGGATAATAGCTGGCGAGGTTGTCGCGATGCACGCGGCCGGCGACGACGGTCATTTCCGTGTCGGCCGTGGCGGAATATCCGGCGGCCAGCGGAGCGAGCTTGTCCAATATCTGCTCATACGTGTTCGACCGTGTGGCGCCGTCGGAAATCAGCGCGGCCGTAACCGCCGCGAGGCCGTATTTGCCGGCCGGATCGTCTTGCGAACCGACCTTGACCCAAAGACGGAACGATACCGTCGGATCGTCCTTGACCGGCAGCAGGACGCATTGGCTCAGGGGAAGAGGAGGCTGGGAGACTTGGAGACCGCTGACAGACGAGGAGACTGGGAGACTAGGAGACTGGGAAACTGGGAGATCGGAAGGCTGAGTTTTCGAGAGATTCGGCGTCGCTGGTCTCCCAGTCTTTTCCACCCTCGTCCCACGCTCCCCGTCCCTCGTCCCCTTCTCCTTCAGCACCACCACCGTCCGCCGCTCGGGCGTGAAATACTTCCGAGCGGCGTGCATGATCTCGTCCGGCGTCACGGTTTCGCTTGCGGCGAACAGTTCATCGATCGACTCGATGCCGCCGGTCATCGCGATAAATCGGACCAGTGTCTCGGCCGTTTTTTCCGTCGTGTCGAGGTTCATCAGAAATCCATAACGCTCGCGCCGTTTCAAATCATCGAGTTTTTGGCGATCGACCGGCTCGGTTTTGTACTTTTCCAACGTGCGGTAAATCTCGTCGCGGACGTAATCGACGTCCTCGGGCCGCTTGACCATCGCCGCGATCTCGAGAAGCGACGGGTCGCGGTTCATCGGCGTTTCGCCTCCGAGAAATTCGACCTTCTGCTCGCGCAACACGAGCCGCTTGTACAGCTCGCTTTCCGGCCCGAAGGCCAATTCGACCAGCAGCCGGGCGGCGACGTAATCGCGGTTTTTCGGATCGAAGGCGTCGCACTTGTACGCGATGTCCAAGATCGGCAGCGTTCGGCCGGGAAAAACCACTTCGGCCGAGCGCGGCGCGGTTTGCGGCGGCTCGGGCGCGATCTTCGGCGGCTCGTAACCGCGCTTCCAATCGCGGTAATACTTTTTCATCAGCACGAGGGTCGTTTTCGGATCAAAATCGCCGACGATGAGGATCACCACGTTTTCCGGCCGATAAAATCGCTTGTAGAACGAACGGCTGTATTGGTAGGCTTTCGGCATCGCTTTCACGTCGGCCTCGAAGCCCATGGTCGTGTGCTTGTAGGTGTGGGCGTCGTAGGCGAGGTCGTGCATTTTTTCATCGAGGGCGAAACTCGGCTGCGCGGCGTCGATGCGCAACTCGCCGTACACCGCGCCGGCTTCCGTTTGAAACGCCGGCTCCGTGTAATCCAAATGTTGAAACCGATCGCTTTCGATGTCGATCACCTTTTCGAGGTCTTCCTTGGCGAACGTGAGATGAAAGACCGTGAGGTCGTCGCTGGTGTAGGCGTTGGCCTGGGCGCCGAGCGTGGTGACGATCCGGTCGTACTCCGAGCCGGGATGCCGCTTCGTGCCGCGAAACATCATGTGCTCGAAGAAATGGGCGTAGCCGGATCGGCCCGGCTCGACCTCGTCGCGGCTTCCGGTCCGCACGACGGAATAATAGGAAACCAAGCCCGGCGTGGACATCGGCATCATCAAAACCGTCAGCCCGTTGGGAAGCGTTTCCTTGTCGCAGCGATAGGGAAAGATTCCGGCCGCCGACGCGGCGCCGCAAGAAAGGCCGAAGGCGAGGCCGAGAGAAAGGATTGTTAAGAGAAAGGGGGACGAAGCAGACCGCAATTGCACGTTCATGAGCAGTTCCTTCCTTGAAAAAGCGCAATATGAAAATACTGAAACAAAGCGCTAGGCTTCACTGTCATTCTGAGCGCAGCGAAGAATCTCCGGCAAGCCTAGCGAGATTCTTCGCTGTGCTCAAAATGACAGGCGTTTATTTTTCCGATTCGAGTTTGTCGGTGAACTGTTCGGTCTTGGCGCGGTCGCGGCGATTGCAGGGCCGGCAGACGCACAGCATTCCGAGCGCAATGCCGAAGATGACCAAGAAATACAGCATGACGTAAACGCCGCTGCCGACTTCCGGCTTCGGCTCCTCCTTGGGTGGCGCGGCCAACGCGACGCCGCTTACAGCCAGCCAGCCGCCGAAGGCGAGACAGGCGAAAAAAGCTCGACGCAAAAGTGATTTCATTCGACTCATGGATGGTGTTCCTGGCAAAGTTCGTTCGCAATCGGCAACTGCCGCACTGGTTCCATTATACCGTACTGCCCGGCCAAGGAGCAACAACCGGCGTAGCCGTCACTCCCCCAGCAGCTTTTCAATCTCCGTGCGGGCGACCTTCAGGGCCTCGGGCAGTTTTTCGGGCAACTTGCCGCCGGCTTGGGCCATGTCGGGTCGGCCGCCGCCGCCACCGCCGACTACGGCCGACGCCGCTCGCACCCATTGCACCGCGTCCAGCCCTCGCTCGACCAAGTCGCGGCTCAATGCGGCAATCAGCGTCACCTTCTGTTCCTCTTCCTGCCGGTTGGCCAACAACACGGCCACCGGCGCGGCCTTGCGGCGAATCTGGTCGATCGTCTGCCGCAAGTCGTTGGCGCCGCCGGCCGCCTCGGCAATCACGATCTTCACGCCGCCGACGGTCGCCGCGCCGGCAATGAGCTCATCGACCGTCGGGCCACCCTTCGGACCCGAAGCCGCTTGCTTTTTCAACTGCCGCAATTCCTTGCTCATCGCTTCGACCCGATCGTAAACCTCCTCGGGCGAAACGCGAAGGATTCCGGCCGCGCGGCGAAGCACCGTTTGCACGCGGCGGATTTGCTCCATCGCGCCGCGGCCGGTCAGGGCCGTGATGCGGCGCGTGCCCGCCGCCACGCTCTCCTCGCCGATGATCTTGAAAATGCCGATCTGGGCGCTGTTGGTCAGGTGCGTGCCGCCGCAAAGTTCCTTGCTGAACTCGCCGACCGAAACGACGCGAACCACGTCGCAATACTTTTCGCCGAACAGCATCGTCGCGCCGGCGTCCTTGGCTTGCTCCAGCGGCATCTCGACGGTGCCGACCGGCTCACCGGCCAGAATCTTTGCATTCACTTCGTTTTCAATGCCGATAAGCTGCTCTTCGGTGACGGCCGACGGATTGGCGAAGTCGAACCGGAGCCAATCGTCATCGACCTTCGAGCCTTGTTGCAGGGCGTGCTTGCCGAGATGCTTTTGCAACGCATAATGCAGCAAGTGCGTGGCCGAATGCGCCCGGCGAATGCCTTGGCGGCGTTCCGAATCGACCCGGGCGACGACCGTGTCGCCGAGCGCGATCGTGCCTTCGCGCAAATGGCCGCTATGCAAAACGAAACCGCCGTCGATTTGCGTGTCGATCACCTCGAAATGGAAACTGGGCGAGACGATGACGCCGCGGTCGCCCACCTGGCCGCCCATTTCGCCGTAAAAAGGTGTTTTGTCGAGCACCACGACGATCGGCTGCTCGTGATCCACTTCAGCGATCTTGTCGCAAAGCTGATCGTTGGCGATGATGCCGACCACGCGGGCGTCGGGCGTTTCGAGCGAATCGTAGCCGTAAAATTGGCTGCCGTGCAACGCTTTTTTGATGCCTTCCAACGGATCGTGGCGGAATAGCTCGACCTTCTGGCCGCCGCCCGAGTCGAGGCCGTGCTGCTCCATTTCGTCGCGGAAACCTTTCCAGTCGAACGCCAAATTGTGTTCGGCGGCGAGCGTTTCAAACAGTTCCGGCGGAAAGCCGTGCGTCTGAAACATGTCGGCGGCCTCGACGCCGGACACCACGCCGCGATGCTGCGATTTCATCTCGGCGAAGATGCGCTCGATGCGATCCAACCCGGCGTCGAGCGTCGCCTGGAAGTTGGCCTCTTCGCTCTTAATCACCCCGGCGACGGCCGACACGGTCTCGCTCAATTCGGGATACGGCTCCTTCATCAACTCGGCGACCTTACCGACCAGCCGGTGCAAGAAAGGCTCGCGGACGCCCATCTGATGACCGTCGAGGACCGCGCGTCGCAGCAGCCGGCGAATGACATAGCCCTGTTTCTTATTGCCGGGATACACGTTTTCGTGAATGGCGAACGTGCCGGCGCGAACGTGATCGGCGATGCGCCGCAGACGCCGGCCGGTCTCCTCGGCCGGATCGTACTTGACGCCGCATACGTCGCCGGCCGCCTCGACCAGCGGACGCAAGATGTCGATATGGAAGTTTGTATCGACGCCTTGCAACACCGAGGCCGTGCGTTCCAGGCCCATGCCCGTGTCGATGTTCTTGCTCGGCAACGGCCGCAAGTTATCGGGCGGATTGCCGACGCGATTGAATTGCGTGAATACGAGATTCCAAATCTCGACCGAGCCGAACGGCGTATGAAAATAGATTTCGCTGCACGGACCGCAAACGCCGTCGGGGCCTTGGCTCGGCGCATTGGCCGGCCAGAAGTTCTCGTCCTCGCCGAGGCGTTGCAGGCGTTCCGGCGGCAGCTTGATTTCGTTGAGCCAAATGCCGGCGGCTTCGTCGTCGTCGAGATAGACGGTGGCCGACAGTTTTTCGGGCGGCAAATGCAGCCATTTCTTGCCGGTCAGAAATTCCCACGCCCAATGAATGGCGTCGCGTTTGAAATAATCGCCGAAGCTGAAATTGCCCAGCATCTCGAAAAACGTGTGATGGTAGGCCGTCCGTCCCACGTTGTCGATGTCGCCCGTGCGGAGGC
>CAZWNM010000008.1:0-13596 GCA_964635765.1 uncultured Planctomycetaceae bacterium
CGTGTGGCCGCTTTCCAATTGGACGCGAAACCGCGTGTTGGCAAGGGCTTCGGTCACATTGCCCTCGACCTCAATGGCTTCTTCTTTTTTGCTCATGCAACAACTCCCCAAGGGGGGTATCATCCCTTTTTTCGATTTTGAATCTCGCTATTCTACCATTTTTGCCGGTGCCGTCCAGACGGTGCGAAAGATTTGACTTCCACGATCTACCAGCCAGAATTGACTTTCCCGGCGATTTTTCCGCGTTTTCCGCTAGAATGAGGCTCCATGAGCGATTTAGCCACCCCGCAGCCAGATTCCCGACCTGCCGCGCCTCGCCGCGAACTGACGCTGTTCGATTCCACCTGCATCATCGTCGGCATTATCGTCGCGTCGAGCATCTATTGTCTCAGCCCCGGCATCGCGACGGCCGCCGGAAGCGTTTCCGTGCTCATCGGACTGTGGCTTTTCGGCGGGCTGCTCTCTCTGCTCGGCGCGCTTTGCTATGCCGAATTGGCCACCGCCTATCCGCGCGAGGGCGGCGACTACGTGTATCTGACTCGGGCAATGGGCCGATCGGTCGGATTTCTGTTCGCGTGGTGTCAATTGTGGATCGTTCGGCCCGGCTCCATCGGCGCGATGGCCTATGTGTTCGCCGACTACGCCAACCGGATTTGGCCCAACGTCCCGCCAAACGCGCCCGGCTACGTTCGGTTTCAAGTGGGCTACGCCGCGGCCGCCGTTCTCGTGTTGACGGCGATCAACATGCTCGGCATTCGGGAGGGCAAGTGGACGCAAAATATTTTGACAGTCGTGAAGATCGTCGGCTTGGCCGCCATTGTCGTCGTCGGGTTTACGCACACCGCGTCGTCGCCTGCTTCACACGCCTCCTACGCTTCACGCCTTGCCGCCGCTTCCGCGCCGTCGCTTCCGTCGATCGCCGAACTCGGCCCAATGCTGTCGAAGCTCGGCTTCGCCATGATCCTTATTTTGTTTGCCTACGGCGGCTGGAATGAAATGGCGTTTGTTAGCGCGGAAGTGCGAAATCCACGCAAAAACATCCTCCGCGCGCTGCTGATCGGCACGCTGGCCGTCGCCGCGATTTACGTGTTGGTCACGTTCGCCTTCCTCCACGCTCTCGGATACGAAGGACTTTGCCAGGCGAAGACCGTGGCCGCCGACGTGCTTTCGCTCGGCATGGGGCCGATGGCCGGACAGGTCATCAGCGTGCTGATCTGCATTTCCGCCCTGGGCGCGATCAACGGGCAAATCTTCACCGGGTCGAGAATCTACTACGCGATGGGCCGCGAGCATCGGCTTTACGCTTGGCTTGCCCGATGGGATGAACGACGCGGGGCGCCGATGTGTTCGCTGCTGATTCAAAGTGCGATCACGCTCGCGCTCATCGTGTGGTTCGGCATGAGCCGCAACGGTTTTGAGAGCATGGTGAAGTTCACGACGCCGGGCTTTTGGATTTTCTTGTGTTTGGTCGGCATTTCGGTGTTCGTGTTGCGCCAGCGCGATCCGACCGTCGAGCGTCCCTATCGCGTGCCCGGCTATCCCGTCACGCCGTTGCTCTTCTGCCTCTCGTGCAGTTTCATGGTTTATTCCAGCGTGACGTATGCCGTTAGAAATCGAAGTTGGGAGGCGTTGTGGTCGATCGCGATTCTGCTGGCGGGCGTGGTGGCGTGCGGCGTCAATGCGCGGCTGGAAAAGAACGCGGAAAATCCGTCGAATTGATTCAGTATCTTTACGTGGCGAACGGCTCTTGGCTTTGTCAATCGTGAGAAATGCGTGGCCCAGCCGCCTCGGCCGTGCGAACTGCGCAAGGCTGGCGTCGTGTCGCCGTCCCCCGAAAATCTTTCAGATTCCGCTTGACAAAAAACCGCCGCTGCTGTACTATCGTGTTAATACAGAGGACACACCATGTTCTTCCAAATCGATTTCACCAACGAACTCGCCATCTACGACCAGATCGTCCGCCAGATGACGTTCGCCGTCGCCGGCGGCTTGCTCAAGGAAAACGAACTCATCCCTTCGGTTCGGGAGCTGGCGCGCGAATTGACGATCAACCCCAACACCGTCGCCCGAGCTTATCGCCGACTGCAAGACGACGGCCTGCTTACGTTGGTTCGCGGAACCGGGCTGGCGGTCGCCGCCGGCGCGGCCCAACGATGCCGCGACGAGCGCGTGGAACTCATTCGCTCGCGAATCGAACAGGTGCTCGACGAGGCGAAGCAAAGCGGCCTCGATCCCCGAAAACTCCGTGCATTGGTCGAAAAACAATTGTCCGCCATCGAAACAAAGGCACGGTAAAAAGCAAGTCGCCATGTAGTCCGCACTCAAGCAAAGGAACATAAAAATGCCTCCGATCATTCGGCTTGAAAAATTGACGAAGCGTTTTGGCTGGGAAACGGCGCTCGACGGCGTTTCGCTCGAAGTGCCGCCGGGCGTGGTCTTCGCGCTGCTGGGCGAAAACGGCGCCGGAAAAACCACGGCCATTCGCATCATGCTCGGATTGGCCGAGCCGAACGCCGGCCGAGCCGAAGTGCTGGGCTTGGCCAGCGACCGAAAGGGGCTGCAAATCCGCCAGCGCGTCGGATACGTGCCCGAACGGCCGACGCTCTACGAATGGATGACCGTCGAGGAAATCGGCTGGTTCACGGCCGGATTTTACGGGCCGGGCTTCTTGCCGGAATACGCAAAACTCGCCGCGCAGTTTGGTCTTGCCCCCAAGAAAAAGCTCTCGCAGCTTTCCAAGGGCACGCGGGCCAAAGTGGTGCTCTCGTTGGCGCTGGCTCATCAGCCGGAGTTGCTCATTTTGGACGAGCCGACCTCCGGCATCGACGCGCTGGTGCGCCGCGAGTTTCTGGAAAGCATGGTCGATCGCGCCGCGCAAGGGCAAACCGTGTTCCTTTCGAGCCATCAGATCGGCGAGGTCGAGCGCGTGGCCGACATCGTCGCCATTTTGCGAAAAGGAAAACTCGCGTTGGTCGAGCCGCTCGACACGCTCAAGGCCGACGTGCGGCAATTGACCGTAACGTTGCGGGAAGGCGTGTCGTCGCCGCCGGTGCTATTCGACAAGATTTTTTCGCAACGCTGGAAGCCGCGGCAGTGGCAGGCGTTGGTCCGCGGCGCTACCGACCAACGGTTGGCCGAACTTCGGAGCCACGAATCGGTCGAAGGCGTCGAGGTGCATGCGCCGAGTTTGGAAGACATTTTTGTGGCCACCATGCAAGAAGAGGGACTAGGGGCTAGGGGCTAGGGGCTAGAACAAACCGATTGCGGTTTTGCACTCCGCACTCTCCACAAACCAACCACGATCATGACAACGCAATCGATTTTCCGGCGGCTTTTTTGGAAGGAATATCGGCTTCAGCGGGCGCTTTGGATCGCCATGACCGTGCTGACGGCCGCGTTGCAACTCCTTTTCTTTTGGTTCTTTTCGCCAAGAAACCGCCCGTTGTTTATCTTTTGGACTGCCGCCGGGCTGCCGGCGATGTATCTTCTCGGCTGCGGGGCGACGCTGTTTGCGGGCGAACACGAAAGCGGCGTCTACGAGTTCCAGCGGTCGCTGCCGGTCGGCGCGAAGATCGTTTTTTGCGCCAAAACGAGTTTTGCGGCAGTCAGTGCGATTGCCATGTACGGACTCATGGCATTGTTGGCGTTTGCTCTAACCGGCTGGACGTTGCGTCCGCCGCAAGAATTCAACCCATTGGGCTTGCTTGTCGTTTCCATTTTTGTGGGGATGGAGTTGTTTTTTTTGACGGTGCTCTTTTCGATGACGACAAGACGCGTGTTGTTGTCTGCCGTCCTTGGCGTGACAACAGCGTCGATCGGTTTCAATGCCACATCGCTTCTAATTTCGGCCAGCGCAAGCGGCGTGACATCCGAACACCAGCTAGACATGGCCAGCGCTGCCGCAATGTTTGCGGCACTGCTGGCCCTGGTGGATTTTTGGCTCGCAACGCGCTGGCTCCGCGAGCGGCAGGAAAAAACATTGCATCCGATTCGAGAGATGTTAAGTAGGGTGGGTCGAGCGAAGCGAGCCCCACCGGAAACCGGCAATATTTCAAATGGTGGGGCTCGCTGCGCTCGACCCACCCTACTTTCAAGGCCCGACCGAATCGCAATGCTTTCGCGGCTTTTTTGGCAGCACTGGCGGCAGTCGTGGCGATTGATCGTCGTGCTTTGCGCGGCCTTTGTTGTGTTGGCGCCGTTTATTGCTGGCGTTGTGTCGATACTGTTTAGGGGCAACAGTGTTACAGGGCAACTGTTTCCCGACTACGTGGCATTGACGTTGGCCTTGGTCTTCGTTCCGTTGCTCGGGCTATGTGCATTTTTGCCCGACCAAAGCGGTCGCAATTTCCGATTTCTGACCGACCGCGGCGTGCCGCCCAAAGCGATCTGGCTGAGCCGGCAATTGGTGATGCTATTGCCCATCATTCTGCTGCTTCCCTTGCTGCTCGATTTTGCATATTGTTTGACGCCCGGGGAATGGTCTCCCCTTACGCAACAATATGACCGCCAGTACGCAACGACCTTGCTATACGTTTTTGGCTACGTGGTTCTCCGTGTTGCGTTGGGCCAAATGATGCCGATGTTTTGGCGCAGCGGCATATTGGCCGGCGTTTTCAGCGTGCTTTTCATGCCGATTTTGGCGGGCTGGTGGGGGCTGATGTTGTTCTGGCAAGTCAATTGTTTCTGGTCGGTGCTGCCGATCCCGGCGGCCATGTTTTTGGCGACTCGGCTGCGCACGCGCAATTGGCTTTTGGAGCGAAACACCATCCGCGCATGGCTGCTGCCGCTTCTGACGCTTGCGATTCCGCTGCTTGCGATTGCCGTCGCGGTTCCGCTGCACCGAATCCACGAAATCCCTTTCGTCCAACTTCATCCCGATCAAATGGGCAAGGATTTTGAGCGGCCCGCTACTGCGGAAGAACAAGCCACGATGCGGTTGTATGAGCAAATATCGCAGCATTATATGAAGACCAATTGGCTTGATGCGAAGCACGAAACAATCGCACTTGGATTGAAGGCCAGCCGTGGAAAAATCTTTAACCCAAGAGGCGCGATGCCTGGGCCAAATTGGATTTTTGCGATAGCCGGTTATATGACTGAAAACGCGACAAAACTCGAAACAGAGGGAAGGCTGGACGAGGCACTAGAAAACTATTTGGCGGCGATACGAATTTCCAAGCAATACCGCGATTGGTGCGAGATTTGGATGTGGAGCCCCAATTACAGTGCCGACGCCCTCGAACGGGATGTATATGCTCGCCTAGCCGTTTGGGCATCGCGTCCGAAGCAAACGAAGCAGCGCATTCTCGCCGCCCGAGATCAACTGGAACAACTGACTTCGCACATCTCGCTCGCCCATGACATTCGGCAGCAATACTTCGTGCTGCGGCACATCATCGAGGGCGACTTAACCGTGATAAGCGCATTCGATCACGGCAAATTCCCTCTGTTGCCGATGCCCGTGCAGATTTGGATGCGTCTGCCGTGGGAGCGGGAGCGCGCCTTGCGGCTTTTGGCTTTTGAGACCTGCGCTGGCCGCCAAGGAGTGCGTGGCCCATGGCCTACGTCGGAGTTGTTGCATGTTCTATCCGCACTTGCCGGTCTGCGAACGATCTCGCAAGAGTGGAATGTTCCTGAGACGCAATGGCGTGAAACGCGAACGATGCGAGATGATTTTGAGGCCATGCAGACGGCTCGGGCGGCCGTGCGGTTGATTCTGATGCTTGAAGCATGGAAGCTCCAACACGGCTCGCTGCCGAAAACGCTCGATGAGCTGGTCGGGCCGTATTTGAAAGAGATTCCGCTCGATCCTTATTCGCACGAGCCGTTTCGTTATTTCCGCAATGGAATCGAATCGCCATTGCGTTGGGGCCAGCCGTGGATGCCGGCGTGGCCGCGTAGCCAGTATTACCAGACCCTTGCCGCCAATCGGCCGTTTATCTGGTCCACGGGTGCTGAAATCAATGTCTATTCTTACACGACTGACAACGATCTTCTCGACAAATACCACATTTGGACTCGCTATCCCTACGAAGAAAGTTCGTACCGCGCGTCTCGCCGTCCGAAATCCGAGCACGACATTTGGGAATCCGGCTGGCCGTTTCCGATTCCGTGAGTCTTTACGCCAACGCTTGTAACGCGGAATAACCGCGGATAACACGGATAAGCACGGATACAAACAAAAAACGGGCGGTTTTGAGACGAATGTCTTAATCCGTGCCCATCCGTGTTATCCGTGGTTTTTGTTTTTATGTTCATCGAAACAATCCGCCCGATTTCGCGTAAAATTCGCAAAACCGGGCTTCCGAATATGCCTGTCGCGCCGACCTTGCGGAAGTTGACGGAAGGAAAACCTGCGAAACATGCGGGTTTTGCGTAAACGGCGGTCAATATAGCACTCGCCGCATGCCGATCGAAAGGATAGGCGACGTTGCTTCTCCGGCGACGATTGCCAGACGGCCGCCGTGCTTTTATAATGACGGTGATGATAGGGGCACGCGGCAAAGTGACGGCGACCATTCGATCCTCGCAAGGAGTGCCTTCGGTTGACGGCGAAGTCTAAGATTCTCCTGGTTTGCGATTCCCGCGAGAATGCGGAGGAGCTTCTCGCCAGCGCCGCCGAATCGCACGACGTGGTGGTGGCCTCGAACCCCCTCGACGCGATGTCCAGCCTTTCGCGCGAGGAGTTTTCGGGCGTGTACGTCTCGTCCGAATATCTCCAGGAAACGCTCGAATTGGGCCGGCTGCTCCAAAACGAACAGATTCTCGAGGGAATGCCCGACGGCGTGGTGCTGCTCGATAGCGACAATTCGATCGTCTGGTGCAACGGGCGATTGACCGAGTGGTCGGATTGCGACGTGGTGATCGGCGCGAATTTCTACACGGTGCTGGGAAGCCCGGAGATTCTCGGTCCCGATTTCTGTCCGTTCCACACGGCGTTGGCGACCGGCCAACCGACGAGTTCGACGCTTCGCAGCAACGAGAACCGATATTATCACGTTCACGCCGCGCCGGTCCACGAGGCGGGCGGCCCGCTGCGGCATCTGATCGTCAACGTGCGGGACGTGACCAACGAGGTGCATCAGCAGCAGAAGATGGCGGCGATTCATCAGGCGGGCATGGAGTTGGCCGACCTGTCGCCGGCGGAACTCACGCACATGGCGGTGCGCGACCGCATCGAGCTATTGAAGGCGAACATTCTGCATTTCACCCACGACCTGCTGCATTTCAACGTGGTGGAAATTCGCCTGCTGGATCAAGCGACCGGCCGATTGGAGCCGCTGTTGGCCACAGGCATCGACGACGAGGCGGCGGCGCGCGTGTTGTATGCCCAGCCGCAAAACAACGGCGTGACGGGCTTCGTGGCGGCCACCGGCAAGAGCTATCTTTGCGAAGACACGTCGGAAGACCCGCTGTATTTGTCGGGCGTTCGCGGCGCGAAGAGTTCACTGACGGTTCCGCTTCTGATGCACGACGCGGTGATCGGCACGTTCAACTGCGAGAGCATGGAGCCGCGTGCGTTTACCGAGAGCGACCTTCAATTTTTGGAGATTTTTTGCCGCGATGTGGCCGCCGCGCTCAATACGCTCGAACTGCTCGTGGCCGAAAAAGCGACAACGGCCGCCCAAAGCGTCGAAGCCATTCACAGCGCCGTGGCGTTGCCGGTCGATGAGATTCTCAACGACGCGGTCAATGTGATGGAGCGCTACATCGGCCACGAGCCGGAAGTGGTCGAGCGATTGCAGCGGATTCTGCGCAACGCACGCGACATCAAACAGGTGATTCAGCGCGTGGGCCAAAAGATGACGCCGTCGCAAGCGTTGCCGCCGGTGGCGAAGGTCGAGGAGCGGCCGCTGCTTCGCGGGCGGCACATTCTGGTGGTCGATGCCGACGAGAACGTCCGCAGCGCGGCCCACAATTTGCTGGAACGCTACGGCTGCATCGTGGAAACCGCGCACGACGGCACGGAAGCGATTTCGATGGTTCGCGCGATGCTCGACAGCGAATACGACGTCGTGATTTCCGACATTCGCCTGCCCGACATGACCGGCTACGAGTTCATGATGAAGTTGCAGGAGATCATGGACGCGGCGCCGCTGGTGTTGATGACGGGCTTCGGTTGGGATCCCGGCCATTCGCTGGTCAAGGCGCGTCAAGCCGGGCTGCAAGCGGTGCTCTACAAACCCTTCCGGTTGGACCAGTTGCTCGGCGCGGTGGAATTGATCGTCAATTCGCCCCGGCCCGTGGCGCAAGGGTAGGACATCGGGCTGGAAATCCACGGTGCTATGACTCTCTTCCTCACGCTTCTCGCACTGTTGGGGCACGCCTTTTTCTGGATCGGCGTGGGCAACCGCATTCACGCTTGCGGCTGGCGACGATGGATCGTCACCGGGTCGGCGAACGCGCTGGCCGCGGTCGCCGCCGCCGCGCCGCCGACGGTCGCCTATTGGTATTGGGGAAACTACGCCCGGCTCGCGGAAATCGTGAAATTTCCCGCCGATCGCAGTTTGGGGGAAACGCTTTTCGCCGCCTATATCGTGCTTTGCTGGATCGTCGCGCCGTTGACGCTTGCCCGGCTTGTCGTGATGCGTTATCGGTTGCGGACGCCGAGCGTCGTGCGTTATCACGGCCGCCGCCGCGCGGCGATCGACCCGCACGCCGTCGAGTTCGGCGTCGAAGAAACCGCGCATCATTTTCTCACGCGGTTGCCGCGCAATGAGATGTTGCGGCTCGATGTGGTCGATTGGACGCTCGACGTGCCGCGATTGCCGCGGCCGCTCGACGGACTTTCGATCGCCCATCTTTCCGACACGCATTTCACCGGGCCGGTGGGAAAGGCGTATTTCCGCGAGGTCGCGCGCGTGGCCAATGCGCTGACGCCCGACCTGATGTTTCTGACCGGCGACCTCGTCGATGAGGCCGCCTGCATCGATTGGATTCCCGACACGCTGGGGCAACTCCGGGCGAAACACGGAGTTTTTTTCATCCTCGGCAACCACGACCTTCGCACCGGCGACGTGCCGAAGCTGCGCCGGCTGTTGACGCAATGCGGGCTGGTCGATCTCGGCGGGCGGCGCCGGCGGATCGACGTTGCCGGTTGCCCGATTTTGCTGGCCGGCACGGAACGGCCGTGGATTGTCGAACCGGAAGATCATAGTGATGCAGGTGGCACGGGCGGCTGGTCGGGCACCGCTGAAACGCGGCCGTTTCGCATCATGCTGTCGCACACGCCCGATCAATTGGCTTGGGCGAAGTCGCTCGACGCCGATCTTTTTTTGGCCGGCCACACGCACGGCGGGCAAATCCGCATTCCGCCGTTGGGCGCGATTTTTTCGCCTTCGTTGCAGGGCGTAAAATATATTGCCGGCGTTTTTCATTCGCCGCCGACGATCATGCACGTGACGCGCGGCATTTCCAGCGACATTCCCCTCCGCTGGCTTTGTCCGCCGGAAGTTGTTAAGCTGACATTAAGATCGATTTGAAGTTTTGCAAGAGTCCCCTCTCCCTTTGGGAGAGGGGAGTGAGTCCAGATCGACAATAGAATGGGAGCGCGTCGCATGGCTATCGCCGCTAATCTCGGCTTTCCTCGCATCGGCGCGCGGCGTCAATTGAAACGGGCGTTGGAAGAATATTGGGCCGGAACGCTCGACCCCGAGGAGCTTCAAGCGACGGCCGCCGCCCTGCGCCGCGATCATTGGCGGCTGCAACACGCGCTGGGCATCGAGCACATTCCCTCCAACGATTTCTCGCTCTACGACCACGTCCTCGATACGGCCGTCATGGTCGGCGCCGTGCCGAAACGATTTTCATGGTCGGGCGGTCCGGTCGGCCTGACGACGTATTTCGCCATGGCGCGCGGCGCCCATGAAATCGCCCCGCTGCATCTGGTGAAGTGGTTCGACACGAACTACCACTACCTCGTTCCGGAGTTCGAGCCGGCCATGAAATTCAAACCGGCGTCGACGAAGCCGGTCGATCAGTTTCAGGAAGCGAAGGCGTTTGGCATTCACACGCGGCCGGTGCTGTTGGGCTCGGTGTCGTTCTTGCTGTTGAGTCGAAGCAAGACGGCCCGCCAACATCCGCAGCCGCTTTTGGACAAGCTGCTGCCGATTTACGAGGAAACGCTTTGGCAATTGGCCCACGCCGGGGCCGATTGGGTGCAAATCGACGAGCCGGCGTTGGCGTTCGACTTGTCGAAAGAGGCGTTGCACGCGATCGAATCGTCGTGTGCGCGGCTCAGCGCGGCGTCCGATCGCATTCGGATTTGCTTGACGACGTATTTCGGTGATTTGCAGGCCAATTTGCCGTTCGCGCTGCGTCTGCCGGTCGCCGCCGTGCATCTTGATTTGGTTCGGGCGCCCGATCAACTGGAACGCGCGTTGAAAGCGACGCCGTCGGGCATGACGCTCTCGCTCGGCGTGGTCGACGGCCGAAACGTGTGGCGGAACGATTTGGAGCAAACGCTCGGCCGATTGGAAAAAGCGGCCGCCGCGATTGGGAAAGACCGCATCATGGTCGCGCCGTCATGTTCGCTGCTGCATTGTCCGATCGACCTCGACACGGAGCCGTCGCTCGACGCCGAACTGAAATCATGGATGGCTTTCGCCAAGCAAAAACTCGGCGAAACGGCCGTTTTGGTTCGGGCGCTGAACGAGGGCCGGGCGGCCGTGGCCGGCGAGTTGGAGGCCAGCCGCGCGGCAGCAGAAAGCCGCGTGAAGTCGCCGCGCATTCACAATGCCGCCGTGCAACAGCGCGTGGCCGGCATCGACGACGGCATGTTTCGCCGCCAGCGGCCGTATGCCGAACGGCGCAAATTGCAGCGCGAGCGCATCAAGCTGCCGCTGTTGCCGACCACGACGATCGGCTCGTTTCCGCAAACCGCCGACGTGCGGAAAGCCCGGGCCGCGTTCAAAAAAGGCGAGTGGACCGCCGGCCGCTATGAGACGTTTTGCAAGAATGAAATCGCCAAGGTCGTGCGATTCCAGGAGGAAATCGGGCTGGACGTGCTGGTTCACGGCGAATTCGAACGGGCCGACATGGTCGAATACTTCGGCGAGCAGCTCGACGGGTTCGCGCAGACCGAGAACGGCTGGGTGCAAAGCTACGGCGCCCGATGCGTGAAGCCGCCGGTCATTTTCGGCGACGTTTCGCGTCCGCGTCCGATGACGGTCGAGTGGAGCAAGTACGCCCAATCGCTGACCGCGCGGCCGATGAAGGGAATGCTCACCGGCCCGGTGACGATCTTGCGATGGTCGTTCGTGCGCGACGATCAGCCGCCGCGCGACACCGCCTTGCAAATTGCGTTGTGCGTGCGCGACGAGGCCGTCGATCTCGAAGCGGCCGGCCTTCGCATTGTTCAGATCGACGAGCCGGCGTTGCGCGAGGGTTTGCCGTTGCATTCGTCGGGCTGGTCGGAATACTTGAAATGGGCCGTCGATGTTTTTCGTTTGGCGTCGGCCGGCGTGCGCGACGAGACGCAAATCCATTCGCATCTTTGTTATTCCGAGTTCAGCGACATCATCGAGTCGATCGCCACGTTGGACGCCGACGTGATTTCGATCGAGGCGTCGCGTTCCAACATGGAACTGTTGAACATTTTCGGCGATTTCAAGTATCCCAACGAGATCGGGCCGGGCGTGTACGACGTTCACAGCGTGCGGACGCCGGAGGTCGAGGAGATCATCGGCCGTTTGCAGAAGGCGATGCGATCGATTCCGCGCGAGCGACTTTGGGTGAATCCCGACTGCGGCCTGAAGACGCGCGGCTGGCCGGAGGTTCAAGCGGCGTTGCGCAACATGATCGAGGCGGCGGAGAGTTTGCGCAGGACGATGGGAAAGTGAGTTCGCGGCGTCCTTGGCGGCTTTTCCGGCAGCGACGACAACGCATTTTGCCAGGCCGACGGAAAACTTCCACGTTCAAGACTATTGCACCCCGCTTCCCGAACGATATAATGAACGATTCGTGCAGCCGAATCCGACGCTGAGCAGGCGCGGGAACGGGGGAACCAACAGGTCGGCGGTCGCCGGCTCCCGGGCGTAGGCGGAGTTTTTTTGTGTTTTGCGCGGGCGAACCGCGCGAGGAAAAATCTCGGCCGGGATACTTTCAAGTCCTAGCCCGTCAGCTAACCTCGTAGGCCGATCGCGGCGCCGTTGTCGCGATGCAGTTGAAAGGGCTTTCACGTCGATGCACCGACGTAGCCCGGGCTGTTTGCGCAACCGAATGGGTTGTATCGACGTCGATGGCGAATCCTCCTCCCGAATCCGCGCCCAGCAGCCTGGCCGGCCGTCTGCGCCGGCCCGTCGAAGTGATCGTCGTCAGCAGCGTGATGTTCACGTTCATTTCGTATTGGCGGACGGCCGCGGTGGTGCTGTGCGATCTGGCCAGCACGGCGTACTATATCGGCGGCATCGTCGAGAACGCCATCGGGCCGGCCGCGCCCTGGTTCATCCTGGCCGTGATGCTGTTCAGCTATACGGTTCGCTCGATTTACATTGAAAGTTGCTCGCTGTTCGTTCGCGGCGGCGTCTATCGCGTGGTGAAGGAAGCGATGGGCGGATTCCTCGCCAAACTTTCCGTCTCGGCATTGATGTTCGACTATATTTTGACCGGACCGATCAGCGGAATGTCGGCCGGGCAATACATCATGGGCCTTGCGCTCGATTCGCTGGCGATCATGAATCCGCACTTGGCTCTCAACCCCGGCGCCGCCGCCAGCGTTCGCTGCTGGGGCGCGGTCGTCATCGCCTGCGTCATCACGATGTATTTCTTCCGCGAGAACATTCTCGGAATTCACGAATCGAGCGACAAAGCTCTAAAAATCATGGTCGCCACCACGATCATGGCGGTGGTGATGATCGTGTGGTGCGTCGCAACGTTGATCGTTCGCGGCGGCCCGGCCAACAGCGTTGTCGTGATGCCCGATTTGAGTCCGAAGGTCGAGTATGTCACGGTCGTCGGGGTCAATCGCGTGACCGGCGAGAAGCAAGAGATGTGGCAGCGCAACGCCGCGACCGGCAAGCTCGTGGTCAAGATGGAAGCCGACAGCAAAGGCGTCATGCATCCCGTGCCGAAGATGAACGAAGCGAGCGGCAAACAGGAAGATCCGCTGGGCTTCATTCCGCAACTGTGGCCGAATTTGGCCGAACGACTTCGCCGCCCGGACAACTGGTGGAACATCATCAGCGTTGTCGGGTTGTTGATCGCCTTCGGCCATTCCGTCTTGGCCATGAGCGGCGAAGAGACGTTGGCGCAGGTGTATCGCGAGGTGGAGTCGCCGAAACTGACCAATTTCAAGAAGGCCGCGTTCGTCGTTTTCGTGTACAGTTTGTTGTTGACGGCGGGCATTTCGTTTTTGGCCGTGTCGATTATTCCCGTTGAAATTCGGATGAAAGCGTATTCCGACAATTTGATCGGCGGATTGGCGATGCACGTCATTGGCACGCCGATGGTCCGATTGCTTCTGAACGCATTCGTGGTGATGGTGGGATTTTTGATTCTCGCCGGCGCGGTCAACACGGCGATGATCGGCTCGAACGGCGTGTTGAACCGCGTGGCGGAAGACGGCGTGTTGCCGGATTGGTTCCTGAAGCCGCATCG
>CAZWNM010000009.1:0-13420 GCA_964635765.1 uncultured Planctomycetaceae bacterium
GATCAATCTGTTGAGCAACGCCGTGAAGTACACGCCGAGCGGCGGCAAGGTTACGCTTTCCAGCCGCCTGATCGAGGATCACGTGCGTTTCGAGGTGCAAGACACCGGCGTCGGGCTGAGCGAGGAAGATTGCGCCAGAGTGTTCGAGAAGTTTTATCGAGTCAACAAAGACAAGGAAATGGCGTCCGGCACCGGCCTCGGCCTTCCGTTGGCGAAACACATTATCGAGGACGTTCATCGCGGCCGACTTACGGTGGAAAGCGACTTGGAACGCGGCAGCACGTTTATCGTCACGCTGCCCCGGGCCAGCCAGATGAAAGACTAAGAGACTGGGAGAGATGAAGATCGCTTTGCGGCTGACCACTGAAAACTGACAACTGATAATTTTCCACCATGTCCAAACGAATCCTATTGTGCGACGATGAAATCCACATCCTTCGGGCGGCGGAGTTCAAGCTGAAGAAGGCAGGCTACGACGTGCAAATCGCCAGTGACGGCGAGGAAGCATGGGAGGCCATCGAGCGGCAAACGCCCGACATGTTGATTACCGATTACCAGATGCCGCGGCTCGATGGTTTTGGATTGGTCCAAAAAGTTCGAGCGAATCCCGCGACGGCGTCGATACCGATATTCATGCTCACGGCGAAAGGTTTCGAGCTTTCGCACGAAGAATTGGCGGAAAAGTGGAACGTGATGGCGGTATTGCCTAAACCGTTTAGCCCCAGAGAGTTGTTGCAACGCGTGGACGCGGTGCTAGGGGCTAGAAATGAAGAACGAAGATCGAAGATTGAAGAACAGGAAATAAAATTGTTTGCGGTTTAACTCTGACCTCTAACGCCCCGCCTCCTAACCTCTCGCCCTTAACCCCCCAATCCCTAGTCCCTATCATGTCCTTTCCCACGGAAGTATTCGGCAACGTGATCGTCGTTCACACTCCCGAGGAACTTGGGAGCGAGCAGTACGGCGTTTTGGAAACTTTTGTTCCAGCGCTGGAGCGTCCGAACGTCATTTTCGACATGGACGGGACGGAAATCATCGATAGCCGGGGCCTCGAAGCATTGTTGAACGTGCAGGACAATCTCCGCGATTCGGCCGGCGAGCTAAAGATCGCCACGACGAACGCTACGAATCGGAAGATACTCGAAATGACGCGGCTCGATCAGCAACTCGAAGTTTTTGAGAGCGTCGTCGAAGCGGTAAAAAGTTTTCAGTAATTAGCGCATGGCAGGCCACGGCATGGAAACAGCCACACTTACACCCCGACGCCTTGGAAGCCTTCTGGTCGCCCGCGGCTATGTTTCGTCCGAGCACTTGCTGGCCGCGTTGGAAAAGCAGAAACATGAGGGCCGCCAAAAACTGCTCGGCGAAATCCTCGTCGAGATGGATTATTGCACCGAGGATCATGTCGTCGAGTGCCTCGCCGATGAATACGGCGTGCCTTACGCCAAGCTCGACGCCCGGCTGGTCGATTTGAAAATCATCGATGTTTTGCCGCGTGAATACATCGAGCGAAATCTCGTCATGCCGTTGTTTTTGGTACGCGGCGTATTGACCGTTGCCGCCGCCGAGCCGTCGAACTTGTTTCTGATCGACGAGATGCACCGTCTGGCCGACGTCCAGGTGCAGATCGTCGCTTCGACGCCGCGTGACATTCGCCAGATGCTCGCGACGCTGCCCAATTCCAAACATTTTCCGCTTTATGGCGCCGGCCGGACCGCGGAAACGGTCGACGCGGCGGGCGTTGCGGGCGTCGGCGGCCGCGAAGAACGCAACGCCCCGTCGCCGACCGCCCAACTGGTGAATCAGATCATTTTCGACGCAGTGAGAGAGAGGGCCAGCGATATTCACATCGAGCCGTTGGAAGGTTGCGTGAGGGTGCGCTACCGCATCGACGGCCGCCTGCACAAGGCGGCGGATGTGCCGCAGCATCTGCTCGACACCGTCATCCGTCACATCAAAATCATGGGTGGAATGGATGTCGGCGAGCAATGTTTGCCGCAAGAGGGACGCGCCGACACCCTGGTTGAAAACCGCAAGATCGACCTTCGCATGAGCACGTTTCCCGGCTCGCGCGGCGAGAAAATCGTGATTCGCGTGTTCGACGGCGGCGCCGTTTCGCTTAATCTGACCGAGTTGTGCTTCGCCGAAGACGTGCTCACGGCCTTGCAACGGAACCTGCGCGCCCCGAACGGCATCATCCTCGTCACCGGCCCGACCGGCAGCGGAAAATCGACCACGCTCTATGCCGCCTTGAACGCCGTCAACTCGATCGAGCACAACGTCTGCACCATTGAAGACCCCGTCGAGTATCAGCTGCCGCTGGTGAATCAATTTCAGGTGCAAACGAAGGCCGGGATGACATTCGCCAAGAGCCTGCGAACGCTTCTGCGGCAAGACCCCGACATCATCATGATCGGCGAAATACGCGACGAGGAAACCGCGAGGGCGACCATCCAAGCCGCCTTGACCGGCCACCTCGTCTTCACCAGCCTGCATACCAGTGACGCCTGTTCCGCCATCACGCGACTAAACCACATGGGCGTCGAGCCGTATTTGATCGGCGCGGCCTTGAATATGGTGCTTTCGCAACGCTTGGTGCGACGCATTTGCTCGAAATGCCAAACCGCTTACGAGCCTTCCAGAACCGTCCGAAAGGCCCTCGAACGCATGGGCTATGACATTTCAAAGTTTCATCGCGGCGTCGGATGCCGGACGTGCCGCAACACCGGATTCAAGGGCCGCATCGGCGTCCACGAGCTTTTGACCGTCGGCGATGAGATGCGCGACGCCATTGTCGCCAATCCCACAATGGCCAACCTCTATAAAACCGCCGCCGCTAATGGTATGATTCCTTTCAGCCACGACGGTTTTCAGAAAGTCCGGGAGGGAATCACCACGGTCGAGGAGATTTTCCACATCATCGGCGATATCAGCGAAACAGGAGAATAATTAGTGGCTAGTGGTCAGTGGCTAGTGCGAAAACCGCAAGCGGTTTTTCCAATCCCTAATCGCTAGCCACTAGCCACTAATGAAAAATGTCATTCTGGGATCGCTCATTGGCACGCTGTTGGCCGTTGCTATCGTCGTCGTCTTCGGCCAAACCGTCCGGCATGGCTTTATCAACTTCGACGACGGTCAATACGTCTACGAAAATCAACACGTTCAGCAAGGTTTGACTGGAAAAACCGTCGCCTGGTCGTTCACGGCCTTCTACGCCAGCAATTGGCATCCACTCACGTGGCTCTCCCATGCCGCCGATTGCCAACTGTTCCGTTTGAACGCCGCTGGGCATCATGCGGTCAATGTTTTGCTGCACATCGCCGTGGCGATTTTGCTTTTCCTGACGCTTTGGCGCATGACCGCGAACCTGTGGCCGGCGGCTTTCGTTGCGGCCGTTTTCGCCGTCCATCCGTTGCGCGTCGAATCGGTTGCCTGGGTGGCCGAGCGGAAAGACCTGCTCTGCGGCCTGTTTTTCATGCTCACGCTTGCCGCCTACGTTAGGTATGTTCGCCACCCATTTTCGTTGCCTCGCTATCTTCTTGTGGCGGTATTGTTCGCAATGAGTTTAATGGCCAAGCCGATGGCAGTGACATTGCCGTTCGTGTTGCTGCTTTTGGACTACTGGCCGCTTGGTCGGAACAGACCGGGAGACTGCGAGACTGGGAGACGAGGAGACAAGACGACGAGACACGACGCACACTTCGGTGCATGTCTCCCAGTCTCCCAGTCTCCGAGTCTCCAAGTCTTTCCTCGCCTGCTTCTCGAAAAACTGCCGCTGCTTCTGCTCTCGGCGGCCTCGTGCGTCGTTACGTCGCTCGCGCAACATCATGCGCTCGCCACGTTGCACGCCATTCCGTATCAAACGCGAATCGCCAACGCCGCCATTTCCTGCGTCGCCTATATCGGCCAAATGTTTTGGCCCGCCGGCTTGGCCGTTTTTTATCCGTATCCCGAGGGCAATCCGCCGCTGGCGAAAACCATTGCGGCGATTGCCGCGCTGGCCGGCGTTTCCGCGATTGCGTTTCTTATGCGCCGACGCTTTCCATGCTTGTTGGTCGGCTGGTTTTGGTATTTGGGAATGCTCGTGCCGGTCATCGGATTGGTTCAGGTGGGCGATCAGGCGATGGCCGACCGCTACACCTACCTGCCGCAGATCGGGCTTGCCATCGCCATTGCGTGGACCGTCGCGTCATTGGTTGCCGACGGTTTCGTTCATCGCTGGGCGTGCGGCGCGGTTGCGGCGGCCGTTTTGGCGTCGCTCATGGTTTGCGCGTGGCTGCAAACGTCACATTGGCGCAACAGCGAAACGCTATGGCGGCATACGCTCGAACAGAACGACCGGAATGTTTTTGCCCACAATAACTTGGGCATGGACCTGGCCCGTCGCCGGCAGTTCGATGCGGCCGTCGAGCAGTATCAAGCGGCGTTGGCGATTCGGCCCGATCCGTTGGTTTACAACAATTTCGGCGTGGCGTTGGCGATGCAAAAGCGGTTGGACGAGGCCGCCGCCATGTTTCGCGCGGCGTTAAAACTCAATCTGCATTACGACACCGCCCACAATAGCCTGGCGAACGTCCTTTTTTTGCAAAATCAACTGGATGCGGCGGCCGATGAATATCGAGAGGCGATCCGATGGAACCCCGATTGCGCCGGCGCGCGCGAACGTATCGGCGAAATACTGAAGCGGCAGGGCAAAACGGCCGACGCGGCAACGCATTAAACCCTATCGGGAAACGAAAACATAATCGTGTGTAACTCCGAAAAAAACGCCGGCGCCGGTTGGATCGTCCGCGGCTTGTTGCTGGTGGCGGTCATCGTCGTTTTCGGACAGACGCTTGGGCACGATTTCGTCAACTACGACGACAACGCCTATCTGCTGGAAAACCAAAAAAACGTCGCCGGTGGCTTGACCGCGTCGTCCGTCGCCTGGGCCTTCACGACCAATCACAGCGGCATGTGGGGGCCGGTGACATGGCTCTCCTATTTGCTCGATTGCCAACTGGTTGGTTTGGCCCGGCCGTGGGGATTCCATCTGACCAACGTGCTGCTCCACGCCGCCGCGACCCTCCTGCTCTTTGAAACCTTTCGCCGCATGACCGGCCGGCTTTGGCCGAGCGCGCTGGTTGCCGCGCTGTTCGCCATCCATCCGCTGCATGTCGAGTCGGTCGCCTGGGTCGCCGAGCGCAAGGGTTTGCTAAGCGGGCTGTTTTTTATATTGACGTTGCTCGCCTACGCGCGCTATGTGCGGCGGCCGTTTTCGTGGGCCAACTATCTGCTGATGACGGCGTTTTTCGTCCTGAGTTTGATGGCGAAACCGGCGGCCGTGACGCTTCCGTTCCTGCTGCTGTTGCTGGACTACTGGCCGCTCGGCAGGGGGCGGGCGACGGGGGACGAGGGGCGGGGCATAGTGGTCAGTGGTCAGTGGCCAGTGGCCAGCGAAAAGCCGAACACAGTATCCAATCCCCAATCCCCAATCCCCAATCCCTGGTCCTCCGTCCCCAGTCCCTCTTCCTCAACCCGCCACATCATCCTCGAAAAGCTGCCGCTTTTCGCGCTGGCGATTGCCGCGTGTGCGGTCGCGCCGCTTACGCAAGGCAAGGCGGTTGTGTCCGTGAGTGCCATTCCTATTTCGACCCGAATCGCCAACGCCCTGGTCGCCTACGTCAGCTACCTCGAAAAATTCTTTTGGCCGGAAAATCTGGCCGCAATCTATCTCCACTCGGGCAAGTTTCCGCCGATGGAAAAAATAGTCGGCGCGGCGGTGATTTTGCTCGCGGTTTCGACGGCGGCCGTCATTTGGCGGCGACAATGGCCGTGGCTGTTCGTCGGATGGTTTTGGTTCTTAGGCACATTGGTGCCGATGCTCGGCCTGGTGCAACTCGGCTCTCATTCGATGGCCGATCGCTATACCTACATCACGCAAATCGGGTTGTATATCGCCGTCGCGTGGAGCCTCGCCTGGTTGGTCGCCGTTCGGCCGCGTTGCCTGCGGCCGTGCGCGATCGTTTCGGCGGCGGCCGTGATTGCGCTCATGGCGGCCGCGTGGCTGCAAACTTCGCATTGGCGCGACAGCAAAACGCTTTGGACCCACGTGGTGAGTTGCTATCGCGAAAACGGGCTGGCCTACGATTACCTCGGCTTGGCGTTTTTGCAGGATCGGCAGATCGATGAGGCGAAATCGTGCTATCTCAGGGCGTTCGATCTCGACCGCAACGACATCGAAGCCGAGAGCCGGCTCGGCTACATTTTCGCCACAGAAGGACAATATGTCGAGGCCGCTGATTATTTTCGCCGGGCGTCGAAGCTGAAGCCCGATCACGTTGGCCTGATGAACAACCTCGCCCTGGCGTTGGTCCATTGCGGCGAAATGGACGAGGCGGTCGAGGTTTTTCGTAGGGTGTTGGCTGCCGATCCGCAAAATGCCGCCGCCCGACAAAATCTCGACGTGGCGATTGGCGAGCGAGACAAGAAGAAACAAAAATTGAACGCGGATGAACGCAAATAAACGCGGAGGATTTTCCGCGTGGCTTTGGAAATGGACAAAAATTGTGTGTAAGCTCGAAAAAAAAGCCGTCGCGGCATGGATCGTCGTCGGCCTGTTGCTGGTGGCCGTCGCGGCCGTCTTCAGCCAGACGCTTCGTTTCGATTTCGTCAATTACGATGACGATTTCTTCGTCACCAACAATCCGTATCTTGCCGGCGGTTTGACGCTCGCGAAAATCGGCTGGGCGATGACGACGACCTATTGCAGCATGTGGGGACCGGTGACGTGGTTCTCCTATTTGCTCGATTGCCAACTGTACGGACTGGACCGGGCGTGGGGATTCCACTTGACCAACGTTCTGATCCACGTCGTTACGACGCTCATGCTATTTTGGACCCTCCGGCGCATGACTGGCGACCTGTGGCCGAGCGCGGTGGCGGCCGCGTTGTTCGCCATCCATCCGCTGCACGTCGAATCGGTCGCGTGGATTGCCGAACGCAAGGGTTTGCTGGGCGGAATGTTCTTTGTGGCGACCTTGGCCGCGTACGTCCGCTACGTGCAACGCCCGTTCGCCTGGCGCAATTATCTGTTGATGATCGCGTTTTTCGTGCTGGGCATCATGTCGAAGCCTATGTTGGTGACGCTCCCGTTCCTTTTCCTGTTGCTCGACTATTGGCCGCTTGGAAGACTTAGATTTGGAGACTTGGAGACGAGGAGACGGGGAGTAGTGGCCGGCGCGCCGCCGCAGGAGTCGTCTCCCAGCCTTCGTCGTATCATCGTCGAAAAACTTCCGCTCTTGGCCCTCGCTGTCGCCTCGTCGCTGTCGGCGCCGCTGACGCAAGGCAACGCCGTCGTGCCGTTCGATGTCTTGCCGATGTCAACGCGATTGGCCAACGCGGTCGTTTCCTATGCGGTTTACGTGATTCAATTTTTCTGGCCCGTCGGTTTGACGCCGCTTTATCCGCACACGGGCGAGTGTCCGCCGGTGTGGCAATTGGCAACGGCGGGAACGCTGCTGGCGGCGATTTCCGTCGCGGTGATTTTCTTACGTCGAAAGTGCCCTCAGTGCTTCGTCGGCTGGTTTTGGTTCCTGGGAACGCTCGTGCCCATGATCGGACTCGTGCAACTCGGCTCGCACGTGAGGGCCGACCGCTATACCTATGTGACGCAAATCGGATTGACCATCGCCGTCGTGTGGAGCGTGGCTCAAATGGCCGCCGCATGGCCGCGTTGCCGCCTGGCGTGCGGCGTTGCCGCGGTCGCCGTTATCGCGGGTCTGATGATTTGCGCATGGCAACAGACCTCCTACTGGCGCGACAGTGTGACATTGTGGACGCACGCCTTGAAGTGCCATCCTCGTAGCACCATCGCCCACGCCAATCTCGGCGCGGCCTTGGAGCGGACTCACGATATTGACGGGGCCATGCGCGAGTATCAACGGGCGATCGACATCTCCCCCGACGCCCAAGAAGCCAACAACAACCTCGGGTGGCTTCTGTACCAACGCGGAAAAAAGGCCGAGGCCATTCGGCATTTTGCGCACGTGTTGGACATAAACCCGAAACACATGCGCGCCCGCAATAATTTAGCCCTGGCCCTGGCCGGCACCGGAAAACCGGACAAGGCCATTGCGCTGATGCGTGAATCGCTGAAAATCAAGTCCGACGATTTTGACACTCGCAATAATCTCGCCCTCACGTTGGCCGATTGCGGAAAGAACGACGAGGCCATATCGCTGCTTCGGGAAACGCTGAAAATGTTTCCCAATTCCCCGGATGTCGGCAACAAACTCGCGTGTCTGTTGGCCGACGCCGGGAAGTTTGTTGATGCGATCGTGTATTTTCGCATGGCATTGAACGCGAGGCCGAACGACGCCAGAATCGCTTCCAATTTGGGCAAGGCCCTCTATCGGCAAGGCAAAACGGCCGAAGCCGTCGATTTGTGGCGCAGAGCCGTCACGATGCAGAAGGGCGAGGACGTTTGGACAATCAACCAACTGGCATGGGTGCTGGCGACGTGCCCCGACGCATCGATTCGCAATGGGAAAGATGCGGTGGAATTGACCACTTGGGCCGCGACGGTTTCCCACGAACGAAATCCCGCGATTCTCGGCACGCTGGCCGCCGCTTATGCCGAAGTCGGCCGTTTCGCCGACGCCGTGCAAACGGCGCGGAAGGCCTTGCAATTGGCAGCGAAGCAAAAAGATCAATCGCCGGTGAAATCGATCGAGGCCCAGCTTGCTTTTTACGAGGCTAGCAAGCCGTTTCGAGATAATCCGGCTGCGACGGTTATACCGAATGGATCCGAAAAGAAAAAGTAGGTCACATTACGAATCGGAATCGCCGACACGGCGCTGCCGCTTCTTTTGCGATTGAAGCCGCTTGTTTTCGATCCGCCGCCGCACCGAACCTCGCGTCGGCCGCGTCGGCTTGCGAGGCCGCACGGGCGTGGCTGCTTCCAACAGCAGGTGGCGAAGCTTTTCCAAACAATCGGCCGTATTCCGGCCCGCGTCGCGGAATCGCTGGCTGACGATCAATAAATCGCCATCGACCGTGACTTGCCGCCGGCATTTCGCCAACAATCGCTGCCGCACCGGCTCCGGCAAGCTCGGGCTGGTCATCACCGGCCATCGCAACAGCGCCTTGGTGTTCACCTTATTGACGTTTTGCCCGCCCGGCCCGCTGCTCCGCGCAAAGCTGAACGTGAACTCTCGCAGCGGAATCTGGAGTCGAGCGTTGACGGTGAGCATGGGGACTGGTGGTTAGTGGCTATTGGTTAGTGGTTAGTGGCAGAGGGATTAGAGATTAGAGAATTAGGGATTGGAAAACCGCTTGCGGTTTTTGCACTAGCCACTAACCACTAGCCACTAGCCACTAGTTTTTCAAACGCCTCTTTCGCGTGTTCCAAGAGCGAAGCATAGTCGTCGGCCTCGACTTCCTCGCCGAGCAATTCCACGTCGTAAAAGCCGTCGTAACCGCCGGCTTTCAAGGCACCGACGATTTCACGGAGCGGCACGACGCCGTCGCCCAACCGACAGCGGTTTTGCTCGCCGTCGGGCGGACGCCTTGCGTCGCCGAGTTGCACGATCGCAATGTGCGGCACAAGATCGGCGATGCGATGCGCCACGTCCTTTTGCAGGCCGAGATGATACGTGTCGAAAACCATTTTGACCTTGGGATGGGCAATCGCCTCGAGCAGGGCGAGCGTTTCGTCGAGCGACGTGCAAAAAGTCCACTCCGCGGCGCAGCCGGGATGCATCGGCTCCAACGCCAGCGTCACGTCCAACTCGTCGGCCAGGGGCGTCAATTCCGCGAGCGCCTCCTGCAGCAATCGGCGAGCGTGGTTGGCGGTATGGCCCGCCCGGGGTCCGCTGTAAAACAACAACGTGCGGCAATCGAGCGCCGCCGAGGTTTGCAAGGCTTCCGTCGCATCCTCGATGCTTTCCCGATGGGTCCGGCCGTCGTTGCCGGTGAATCCGCCGGCCCAAAACAAATGCGAAATTTTCAGGTCGCCGTCGGCCAGGAGATCGAGCGCGTTCGACAATCCGCAATCGGAAAGTTTATGCCGCCACACGCCCATCGCGCGTATGCCGGCGGCCCGATATTTCGCCACGTCTTCCTCGAACGACCAACGAAACGTGGTCGTTTCATTCACCGACAATTCAGCCATCCGTGTCTGCTCCAAAAAAAGGGGCTAGGGGCTACGGGCTAGGGATTAGCCACTCGCCGCTTGTCCTCGCGTCTCCCGGTCTCCCCGTCTCCTAGTCTTCCAGTCTCCTTGGAGTCCGCCATGTTCCACGCCGTAAGCCATCGCGTAGTGACGGGCGACATGTTAAACTCTTCGTGCAACCGCTTCTGAAGATCGAACATGTGCGCCGCGCCGTAAAAAACAGCGATTTTTTTCTTGCCGGCGGCAAGTTCCTTGCGCAACACGTCGATGGCCACCCGGTTGCGGCCGCTGATGAGCGTCGAACCGCTTGGCCCCTCTAAAGCCGCCGTCGTGGCGTCGCTCACCACGAACTGCTCGGCAACCATGCGTTTCATCGAAAGCGTCCGATTCTTGTCGAACATCAGGTCCAGCAGTTGCCGGCCGTCCAGCGAGCCGTTTCCATTGCGTTGCTGCGTCATGGCATAGCCCATCATTCGAACGCACATGCCCCAAAGGCTTTCGCCGCGCTCGTCCATCGTCTGACTGAACCGCTCGGGCGACATGTCGGCATGAACCATGTTCTTCACGGTGTAGTCGATCCCCTTGAGTTGAAACTCCAACGCCAGCACGTCCTTCAGACCGTTTTGCAACAGCGAAATCGGATGATTGCTCGGCGAATCGCTGCGTTTCGGCGTGGCGGCGTTTTCCGGCGCCACAAGCTCGTAGAGTACCGCGTCGTATTCGGCAAACTCGCGGTTCAGCCGCTTGTAATAGGCGGCATCGGCGATATGCACCGCGGCAATCAAATCGACCGTCGGCGAGTCGGCGCCGCCCGGCGCCGCATAACGCACAATCGCCGTCTGCAACGCCAAGGGCATGTGGTTCTTGTCGCGTTTCAGACGCAAAAACGACGACGAATCCTCGTTGAGCTTTTCCCTATCGACTTTTGGCGGCACAGTCTTTGGCCGCGATGCCGGCGCGTCGGCCGCCATGAGCAACCCAGACGCCGCCGACAATAACGCTACCCCCATAGCAAGCAGCAATTTTGAACGACGCATGGTTGCCTTCTCCTCGCTGAAAGTGGAACAAGCACTCTTAGGGTAGTATAGTCGTTCGGGTTTGGCCAGGAAACAGCGGAAATGGAAAATGTGGACGTTCCCGCATTTGCATGTAACGCACCACATGCCAGCTGCGTCAGCCATGTGGTTGTGCGCACCAACAATTCCCCTTTTCGCGGCAATCCAACAATCTTTGGGGATGCGGCCTTGCAATTGCCGAAGGATTGAGCATACTAATAATATTCCTGCGGGGCGCAAGCCCCAGCGGATTGGCTTCTGCAGGTTCCTGCCCCACCTGCGGAGGCCTTTTTTATGCGCACACACTGAAATAGTGGGATGGTGGTCCGTGGCTAGTGGAAAACAACCGGCGTGTTTCTTGCGAAACGACAAGCCGTTTTCCAGCCTCTAATCGCCAGTCTCCAGCCTCCTCCCAGCGCTGCATCGCCGCAAAAGCACTCTTCCGGGTTGGTTGTTATACGCTAGAAAGTCGCATTTAAGCCATTTGCCGTCAACCGTTCCCCCCACGCGGATGTGTCTTTACCGTTTTTTTCCTCACGGTTTACCTTTCTTACTCAACTCACGCGACCGCTACGTCCGATACTATCGTCACGACTAGAACGCAGCCCCTCTTCGTTGAAGGGTCTGGTATACGTCCATAACCGGACGCAGATCAAGGTGGACCAAAGCTATGCCGCTAAACCGCACGATTCCATGCGTGGCCATTGGACTTCTCATTTCCTCGTTTTGGGTAATGCCGAGTTTCGGCGATGAGCCGAGCGTGCTGGCCCCGGCATTCGAGCCGGCCGACGTAAGCACCTACGGAGGCGATCCCGAACCCAATCACGGCTATTTCTTCCAATATGATGTCTTATATTGGTCGATCACTTCGCCGCCACTCCAAGCGATCGGCTCGAACAGGGTCGCACACGGGTCCTATGGCATTGACTCAATTACTGGACAACCTTACGCGGGATCGCAAGTCAGCAACATGACCACCGCCGGTTTTAATAACGAGTTCACCATCGGCCAGCGAATCGAGTTCGGCCGTATGGGAGAGAACGACGATGGTTTTATGGTAAGCATCTACCAACAACGCGACGAAGATCAACAACTCAACTTCATCATGGGCAACATCGTGTTCAACGATCCGGGCCATTTGCTAACCGGCTGGATTGGCACCTACACACAAACGGTAGGCACTGTCACCACTAACGTTAACGTGTATGCAGAGTTACCCCCGATCGCCGAATACGTCACCGCCAGGAGTACCGTTGACACGTGGGGCGTGGAAGCGAACTACATGCACCGCTTCGAAACGTCTCACTGCGGCGGCACCCTCGAGGTGTTTGCAGGCGCCCGATATTACGAATTCAACGATAACTACGATGTTTATTGCAACTATTCCACCAGCATTTACAACTACATGGCAGGAAGCCGCTGGGAATACGCCGCTGAAAACCACATCGTCGGCCCGCAAGTCGGTCTGCGATGGCAGACAACCCGAGCCCGCTGGACCTTCAACACGGAAGGACGCTTTGCGGCAGGCTTCAATAGCACAAACTTCTTGCAGCACTCCCTGGTCGGAGATGGCATTCGCGCCGCCGCCGCCATGTTTACGCCGGCGTACACGAGCGCCGTGTCAGCTTCGAATTCAGCCACCCAACAGGCATTCTCGCCCATGGCCGAGTTGCGAGTCGAAGCCGAGTACAAAATCACCAGTACCATCTCCCTCCGTGCAGGCTGGACCGGCATGTGGGTGGGCAACGTCGCCAGAGCCGACAACGTAGTCGTATACAACTGGGGCGACATGGGAATCAACACGAACAACTGCCGGAATGATATCTTTGTCAACGGTGCAACATTGGGCCTCCAGATCAATCGCTAACAAAATATCGTTCGCAATATCGTGACGGAGTCCCGCTTAACCGGTGGGCTTGTCAGCCGCAAAAAACGCGGCAGGCAAGTCCGCCGGCTTTTTCATTAGGGGCTAGATAGGGATTGGGGATTAGAACATGACCGCAGACGGTTTTCTAATCCCTAATCCCTCGTCCCTAATCCCCCGTCCCTCGCCCCCGGCCCCCTCGCCCCTCCAAAAACACCATCAGCACCGTTAAATCAGCCGGCGTAATGCCGCTGATCCGCGCGGCTTGCGATAAATCGCTCGGACACACGCGAGACAGTTTTTCCCGCGCCTCCGCTCGCAAATGCGGAACCGCCGCGTAGTCCAACG